>NZ_JAUQTZ010000037.1:0-51373 GCF_059803845.1 Rhizobium sp. UFLA01-1127
GAAGCAGGTCCGCTGAACACCGCCAAGAAGCGCGCCATCCACCAGGATGCTCCGTCCTACGTCGAGCAGTCCACGGAAGCGCAGATCCTCGTCACCGGCATCAAGGTCGTCGACCTCCTTGCTCCTTACGCAAAGGGCGGCAAGATCGGCCTGTTCGGCGGCGCCGGCGTCGGCAAGACCGTTCTCATCATGGAACTGATCAACAACGTCGCCAAGGCGCACGGTGGTTACTCGGTGTTCGCAGGCGTGGGTGAGCGTACCCGCGAAGGCAACGACCTCTACCACGAAATGATCGAATCGGGCGTCAACAAGCACGGCGGCGGCGAAGGCTCCAAGGCAGCACTCGTTTACGGCCAGATGAATGAACCGCCGGGCGCCCGCGCTCGCGTCGCTCTGACCGGTCTGACCGTTGCTGAAAATTTCCGCGATGAAGGCCAGGACGTACTGTTCTTCGTCGACAACATCTTCCGCTTCACGCAGGCAGGTTCGGAAGTGTCGGCTCTGCTTGGCCGTATTCCTTCGGCCGTGGGCTATCAGCCGACGCTCGCCACCGACATGGGCCAGATGCAGGAACGCATCACCACGACGACGACGGGCTCCATCACCTCGGTTCAGGCCATTTACGTTCCGGCCGACGACTTGACCGACCCGGCACCGGCAACCTCGTTTGCCCACCTGGACGCAACGACGGTTCTGTCGCGTTCTATCGCTGAAAAGGGCATCTACCCGGCAGTCGACCCGCTCGACTCCACCTCGCGCATGCTCGACCCGCTGGTCGTCGGCGAAGAGCACTACGAAATCGCCCGTAAGGTTCAGTCGACGCTGCAGCGCTACAAGGCCCTGCAGGACATCATCGCCATCCTCGGCATGGATGAACTTTCGGAAGACGACAAGCTGGCTGTTGCCCGCGCCCGCAAGATCGAGCGCTTCCTGTCGCAGCCGTTCTTCGTCGCCGAAGTCTTCACCGGTTCGCCGGGCAAGCTCGTCGCGCTCGAAGACACGATCAAGGGCTTCAAGGGTCTCGTCAACGGCGAATACGACCATCTGCCGGAAGCCGCATTCTACATGGTCGGCTCGATCGACGAAGCGATCGAAAAGGCCAAGAAGCTGGCTGCCTGATCAGGCCAATCCATCGGCGCGCGGCATTGCCCGCGCGCCCTTGCCTTGCGAATAAGACAATCGAGAAGTGACGGGCCATGGCTGACAATTTCAATTTCGAACTGGTTTCTCCGGAGCGTCTGCTGCTGTCGGAACAGGTTATCGATGTCGTCATCCCGGCCAGCGAAGGCGAGATGACGGTCATGGCCAACCATGCGCCGACCATGACCACGATCAAGCCTGGTGTCGTCAAGGTGCATTCCGCTTCGGGCAAGAAGCAGGATTACGTCGTTTTCGGCGGTTTCGCCGATATCCTGCCGACCGGTTGCACGCTGCTTGCCGAATCCGCTGTTCCTGTCGAAGACATGAGCCGAGACGAGCTGGATCGCCGCATCAATGCTGCCAAGGCCGAACTCGAAGATGCCGAGCATCACGAACATAAGTCGCGCCTCGAGCATTTCATCATGGAACTGACGCATCTGCGCGGCTCGATCCCGCAGGATTGATGAGGTCAGCGCAGTGATGGTTGAGACGAAAGCGGTCCTTTGGACCGCTTTTTTGTTGTGACGTCATGCCTTGGCTGACGTCGCCAGTCATGACCTAGCTGGGGCAGCCGCACACAAGGCAAGTCGGCCGTGCATGTTCCTTCTCCCCTCGGGGAGAAGGTGGCCCGAAGGGTCGGATGAGGGGGCTTACCGATTTGAATTCGTGAATTTTCCCGCTCTTGGCGGGCACCCCCTCATCCGCCTGTCGGCACCTTCTCCCTGAGGGGAGAAGGGGTTACGATCTCATAGACGATGCCCCTTGACGCGCTAAGCGGATTCCTTCCAAAGCCGCATTAATCCTGTTGTCCCTCCAGCAGGAACCGATGCAGCTGCGCCGCCTCCGGAGAAAGTGCGCGGAAGCGCGGAGCGCCGAGATAATATCCGAAGCCGCTTTCGACACGATCGTTGCCCACGGTGACGAGCGCGCCTGATTGCAGATATTCCTCAATCAGGCCGAGGCTGCCGAGTGCTATGCCTTCGCCCCTCAGGGATGCTTCGACTGCCATGATGTAGGTCGAGAATGACAGGCGCGGTCTCGGCAGCTTGCCTTTCAGGGGATCGCCGATGCGGCCGAACCATTGGCGGAAGCTGATCCAGTGGGCGTTGGCGCGTTCGTAATCGATGAGGTCGAGCCCGGCGATATCGACCGCCGTCAATGCTTGCGGGTCGAGGCCACGGGCAGTCAGATAGTCCGGCGAGGCAACCGGGACCAGCACTTCATTCAAAAGCGGCGTCAGGCTCCAGCGCGGATGTTCGCCGGTGGAATAGATGATGATGAGATCGTTGTTTTCCGAGGCGAGTTCGGAATGGACGTCCGTCGTCAGCAAGCGCACCGATATGCCGGGGCTTTCCTTGCCGAAATCCCGCAGCCGCTGGCCGAGCCAGAGATGCGAGATCGAGCCGCTTGCTGCTATCGAGATGATCTCGCCCGTGCCGGTGCGGAAAGGTTCGAGGCTTTCTTCCAGATATTCCAGCGTGGCGCGCACGCGCTGGAACAGCCGCTCGCCATCCGGCGTCAGTGCAAGGTTCCGGCCGCGCCGCGTAAAGAGCGTCGCGCCGAGGTGATCTTCCAGCCCCTTGATTCGGCGGCTGACGGCAGCCTGGGTGATGTTCAGCTCGCGGCCGGCGCGGGAGAAATTCATGGCGCGCGCGGCCGCATCGAACACGCGGAACGCCTCCAGCGGTATTTTTTCCAGCATTGGCTCTCCATGACCTGAGATCATCAATATTCCCGATAATTGCCCGGATTTGAAGATCTGAAATTGTGATGCAGGATTGTGACATCATTTTCAGCCGCTTGTCCAAGGTGATCCCGCGTGTCCTTCTCCATTTCCGCCATTCCAGACATTCGCTTCGGTGAGAGGTCTCTCTCCGGCCTTCCCGCGGCGGTCAAATCTTTCGATGGCGTCGGAGCCGTCCTGCTTGTGATCGATGCCTTCCTGGCGCAATCGGGCCTTGCCGCCCGGATCAGCGGCGAGCTTGCCGAAGCAGGCGTGAAGACGCAGGTCTTCTCCGATTTTGCCGGTGAGCCGAAGCTCGCGCATCTGCATGCGGCAATCGCGGCAGGGAAGGGTGCCGACATGGTGATCGGCGTCGGCGGCGGTTCGGCGCTCGATATCGGCAAGATCGTCGCCTGCTGCATCGCTTCAGGTAAAGACCCGATGCACTATGCGCTGGCTGCCAACCCGCTGCCAAAGAACGCACTGAAGAAAATCATGATCCCGACTACGGCCGGTACAGGATCGGAAACTTCGGCGACGAATATCTTCGCCGGCCCCGAGGGCAAGAAGCTCTGGATCTGGGGACCTGAGACAAAGGCGGATCTCGTCATTCTCGATCCGGCGCTGACGAAGACCCTGCCCGCGACGCTGACGGCATGGTGCGGCCTCGATGCCTTCATCCATGCCTTCGAGGCGGCGACGAACCGCAACACCCATCGCGGCGCGCAGTTCTATGCGCATCAGGCGCTGCGGCTGCTGACCGGTGCGCTGGAAACGGCGGTCAAGCAGCCCGATAACATGGCGGCTCGCGGCGATGTGCTGCTCGGCTCGTGCTTCGGCGGCATCGCCATCGACAATTGCGGTACCGCGATCGCCCACAATATCAGCCATGCGCTGGCCGGCCTCGGTCCGGTTCACCATGGGCTCGCAACCGCGCTCGGCTTCGAAGCGACGCTTTCGTGGCTCATCGAAGCGGATACGGCAGATCTCAATGCTGCAGCCAAAGCCTGCGGTGTCGAGAGCGCCGCCGAGCTGCCCGCTTTTGTCTCCGACTGGATGGATCGCTGCGGCATCGTGCGCGCGCTGCCGGCTGCCTTCAAGCCGTATGATGCAGCCGATCTTGCCCGCGAAATGCGTGCGACCGAAAACCAGCCCATGCGGCGCTCGACGATCCGCGACGTGACGGATGCCGATATCGACCGCTTTGCCGCCGCCGTCATGGCGCTGCCGAAAGGAATCTGAGATGACCAAGAATTATACGCGCGACTATTGGGAAAGCGTTCTCTCCGGCCTCCAGCCCGAAGGTCGTCACTTCATCGATGGCTCGCATCGCGCCGCCGCTTCGGGCGAGACCTTCATCCGTATCCGGCCGATGGATGGCAAGCCCGGTGCCGAGCTCGCGCGCGGCAATGCCGCCGATATCGATGCTGCGGTCGCCTCCGCCCGCGCCGCCTTCGAAAGCGGTGTCTGGCGCAAGAAGGAGCCGCTGGAAAAGAAGAGGATCATGCTGAAATGGGCGGATCTCATTCGTGCCCATGGTGATGAGCTCGCCATGCTCGAGACGATCGATGTCGGCAAGCCGGTCATGGCGTCGCTTGGCGTCGATGTACGCCTTTGCGCCGACGGCATCCAGTTCTACGGCGAAATAATCGACAAGATGTATGACGAGATCGCACCGACCGGTCCGAATGCGCGGGCCTTGGTCCGTAAGGTGCCGCTCGGTGTCATCGGGGCGATCACGCCCTGGAACTATCCGATGATCATCGATGCCTGGAAGCTTGGTCCGGCGATCGCGGCGGGCAATTCCGTCGTGCTGAAGCCCGCCGAACAATCCTCGCTTTCGGCGATCCGCCTCGCCGAGCTTGCGATCGAAGCCGGCTTACCAGCTGGCGTCTTCAATGTTGTTACGGGCTATGGCGAGGAGACCGGCAAGCCTCTGGCGCTGCACATGGATGTCGACATGATCGCCTTTACCGGCTCTACCGAAGTCGGCAAGCTGATCATGGGCTATGCGGCGCAATCGAATGTCAAGCGCGTGGCGCTGGAACTCGGCGGCAAGTCGCCGCTGGTCGTGTTCGAAGATGCCGATCTCGATGCCGCCGCCGTCGCGGCTGCCTGGGGCTGCTTCTACAATTCCGGCGAGACCTGCCATGCCTCGACACGGCTCATCGTGCAGCGCTCGGTGCAGGACAGGTTGATCGAGAAGATCGAGGCGGTCACGCGCTCCGATATCGCGCTCAAGCATCCACTCGATCCCGCAGCGCAGATCGGCGCCCTGATCGAGGAAGAGCACATGAACAAGGTGCTGGCGATGATCGCGGCCGGTGAGAAGGAAGGCGCGCGCCGGGCCTTCGGCGCGGAGCGCGTCCTGAGCGAAACCGGCGGCTATTATGTGTCGCCGGGCGTCTTCGTCGACATGACCAATGATATGAGCCTGGCGCGGCAGGAAATCTTCGGGCCGGTGCTCGCCGCCATCCCCTTCGATACGGAGGAGGAAGCGCTAGAGATCGCCAACGACACGATCTACGGATTGGCCGGTGCGGTCTTCACCAAGGACATGGATCGCGCCCACCGCTTTTCCGAGGAGATCCATGCCGGTACGGTCTGGATCAACACTTATGACATGTCGAACTTCGCGACGCCCTTCGGCGGCTTCAAGCAGTCCGGCTTCGGCCGTGATCGTTCGGTGCATGCGATCGACAAGTATTGCGATTACAAGACGATCTGGCAGCAGTTCGGTTGAGATATTGGAATTGCATAATCCCGTCCAAAGCGGCGACGCTGATCGGGATCATGCCCGGAGGATAAGGGGAGCCATAATGAGCAAGATCGTTTCCATCGATATTACCCATCATCGCCTGCCGCTCGATCCAGCGTTCAAGGCGAGCTGGGATGGCCGCCCGCGCAAGCATTTCGACGCGACCATCGTGCGCGTCCGGGATGATGAGGGCCGCGAAGGTATCGGCTCCGGCGACCTGATGAAGGGTTTCGAGGGGCATGAGGATCTGTTCATCGGACAGGACCCCCGGCACGTCGAACGGCATTATGAAGTCCTGTCGCACATCAACTTCCATTACGGCCGCTGCTGGCCGATGGACCTGGCGTTGTGGGACCTTTCCGGGAAGATCACCGGCGAGCCGGTCTGGCGGATGCTCGGCGGCCGCGCCAGCCGTGTGCGGCTCTATGCCTCTTCCGGCGTGCTGCGGGAGCCGGCTGCCATGGCCGATCAGGCCGAGCGCTATATCGATGAGGGCTTTCCGGCCATGAAGGTGCGCTTCTCCTCGTCTTCGGGCGGGCGTGGCGGCTGGCGCGAAGACGTCAAGGCACTGGAAGCGATTCGCACCCGTGTCGGCGATCGGCTGGAGCTGATGGTCGACTGCAATCAGGGTTGGCGCATGCCCTGGGATACGACTTTGCCCTGGACCTTCAAGGATGCGCTTGCTGTTGCCAAGGAACTGGAGCGGCTCGGCGTCTACTGGATGGAGGAGCCGCTACATCGCTCCGACCGCAAGGGCATGAAGGAACTGAAGCAGGCAACGTCGGTGCGCATCGTCGGCGGTGAAATGACGCGCGAACTCTATGAGTTCCGGGATATCATCGAGGAGCGTGCCTTCGATGTCATCCAGCCCGATGTTGCTCTGGTTGGCGGCATCACCGGTTGCCGACGGCTGGCCTATCAGGCGCGAGAGGCGGGCGTGCAGTTTACGCCGCATTCCTGGACGAACGGCATCGGGGTTCTCGCCAATGCGCATTTGACTGCCGGTGTTGCCGACGCCGCCTGGCTCGAATATCCCTATGACAATCCGGAGTGGAGCGAAGCCCGCCGCGATTATCCGATGACGTCGCCGCTCAAGCATGAAGCCGGCTGGCTGGATCTCGGCACCGCACCGGGCCTTGGCATCGCTCTCGACGAGGAGCGGCTGAAGGCGACGCGTATTTAGGCGCCTTCGGAATTCGAGGCGATATCTATTTGCCCATCACACATCGGGGTCATCGCCATGTCCTCCCTCTCCCCTCGGGGAGAAGGAACTTGCGGCGCTGACGTGCTTCGCATGCGATGGTCCCACGTCACACGGTGACGGGTCGTATCACCATGTTCTCCCGTGCCCGAGCCCACTGAATGACAGGGCGTTCGAGCAGCACATAGCTCAGCGTGCCGATGGCAAAGATGATGGCGGTTGCGATGAGACTTGAAATTATCCAGCCGCCCAGCACGTCGTCCGAGCCTGCGCCGAAAGACGAGGGGAAGAGCTGCGGGATCAAGGTCAGCACGATATCCTGCCAGATGTAGACGCCGAAGGAGACGGTGGCGACATAACGGCTCACGGGATTGTCGAGCAGTTTCGCGAGCAGCAGCGATTGCGGGAGCGTGCAGAGTGCGATGGCGACCGCCAGAGGAAGCAGCGGAAATTGATAGGGAATACCGAGCCAGGCATAGCCTTCCGCTGCGCCGCCGATCGACTGCGGCAGCTGCCACGCACCCATGACGATCGCGAGCGCTCCGATGATATCGTAGATCGCCAAGCGGCGGGGCGGAAGAATGGTCTGGACGCCGGCGGCCAGCGCGCCGATCGCGAATATCGCGAAGAAGCCGATGGGATTGTAGCGTGGCATCCATTCCTTAGCGCCGCCCTGGAAGCCATATTGCCATCCCCGCCCGACGCTATCCGTCGGGAGATAGGTCACGACAAGCCAATGGCCGACCAATGAGGCTGCGATGATGCCGATCCAGAGCAGGCGGCGGACGAGTGTCGAGCGCGATCTCAGCTTCGTATGAAACAGCAGCAGGAAGCCGATCGGCAGGAGAACATAACAGGTCGTCTCGAAGGGAATCGACCATAAAGGCCCATCGCCCTGTACCGGGAAAAAAGTGCGCCAATGCCATTGGCTCATCAGGAAGAAGCCGGAGACGTAGCGGCCGACCAGTTCCGCGTCGAACGCAAAACCGTAGACTGTGAAGCTGATCAGGAAGCCAACCGTCAGGGCAAACCAGAAGCCCGGCAGGATGCGAGCCGCGCGGCGCATGGCGTAGATCTTCAAAGAAGGGATGGGCTGGGCTCGATCCAATGCTGACCAGAAGGGACGCGCCAGCAGAAAGCCGCTGAGGACGAAGAAGACCGAGACGCCGTGATTGCCGAAGCGCGCCAATATGAAGGTCATGTCCAGGGCCGGCGGGATCTTGTAGAAATTCATTCGGAGCACGAGATGGTGAACAAGCACCATCAGACATGCGACGGCGCGCATGAAATCCGCTCCTCCCAGCCGCTTCGCGTTCTCCATTCCCGTATCCGCCCGAGATCTCCTTCTATTGGGTTAGGTCATTGCGGCGGTTTCGGCAAGCGCGATCCTTGAAGGCAGGACGCCCGGACCCGTGGTGCCTGGGTCCGGGCGTCGGACCGATCTCCCGCACCTGCCAGAAACGGGGGATCGGATTGAGGTGTTGGGATAGAGATCAGGCAGCAACGGAGCGGTAGGGGCGTGTCGTGCGAGCCGGCTTCAAGGCATTGCTCCACCAGGTCAGCCGCGCGATCATCAGGACAAGCGACTTTCTGGCATCGAGCGGATTTTCCAGCGTGCCGTCCTCGGCAAATCTGCCCCAGGGATTGGCGAAGCTCACCGTATCGCGCACCGTGACGGTATGCAGCTCGGCAAAGACGAGCCGCAATTGCTCGACAGCGCGCAGGCCGCCGGAGATGCCGCCATAGGAGACGAAGGCAACGGGCTTGCCATGCCAGGGCTCATAGACGAGGTCGAGCACGAATTTCAGCGAGGCGGTGAAGCTGTGATTGTATTCGGGCGTAACAATAATGAAGGCATCGGCAGCCGAAAGCCGCTCCGATAGGGCAGCGACGCCGGGATGCTCGCGATTGTGCTCAAAAGGCAGATCGAATTCGAGGGGATCGATCAGGTCGATGTCCAAAAGCGGATAGTGCGCCAATTCGCGGGCGACCCAGTTGACCACCCGGTCGCACAGCCGGCCCGGGCGCGTGCTGCCGTAGATGATCGCCAGCCGGGTTCTTTCTGTCATGTCTTGCTCCTGCTTTACGCGGTTCGGAGCCAGGGTTATAAAACCTCAAGTAAGGTTGAGGTCAATAGGAAATCATGGGGAAAATCGAACCGGCTCAATTCTCAAAGCTGCTGACGGTCGGCGAGGTGGCGGCGCGCAGTGGTGTGGCGGTGTCCGCGCTGCATTTCTATGAAGCGAAAGGCCTGATCGAGAGCCATCGCAGCCGCGGCAATCAGAGGCGCTATCCCCGCGAGGTGCTGCGGCGAGTCTCCGTCATCAAGGTGGCGCAAAGGGTCGGCATTCCGCTTGCCGAGATTCAGGCGGCCCTCCAATCTCTGCCGCAGGGGCGGACACCGACTGCATCCGACTGGAAAGCGCTTTCGGAACTATGGAAGGATGATCTCGACGCCCGCATCAAGCGCCTGCAGGGACTTCGCGATCAGCTGGACAGCTGCATCGGCTGCGGCTGCCTATCGCTCGATAGCTGTCCCTTGCGCAATCCATGGGATACGCTCTCCGAAGAGGGTGCGGGGCCGCGGCTGCTCGACCCCGCAGAGTGAATTGAACGCTCAGGCGTGGACGTGGCTGTCGGCCATGTAGCTGTCGAGAGCCGCGGCTTCTTCCTTCGAAAGGTAAAGGCCCTTCTTGGAGCGGCGCCAGAGGATATCGGCGGCGCTATAAGCCCATTCCTGTTCGATCATGTAACGCACTTCCGCTTCATAGAGATCGCTTCCGAAACACCGGCCGAGATCGGCGATCGTCTTTGCGTCGCCAAGGATCATGGCAGCGCGCGTGCCGTAGCGGCGGATGAGGCGGCGGGCATGCGGGTCGGCGAGGAAGGGATAGCGCGACTTGAGCTTGGAGACTTCGGCATCATAGCCGCGAACCGGAAAGTCACCGCCGGGCAGTGAGCTCTTGGCGGTCCAGGGCGTGCCCTTAGGGCCGATGGCCTCGCCGATCTTCTCCAGCGCGTGTTCGCCGAGACGGCGATAGGTGGTGAGCTTGCCGCCGAAGACATTGAGCAGCGGCGCCTGGCCTTCTTCGCCTTCGACCTTCAGCACGTAATCGCGCGTGGCTTCCTGCGCCTTCGATGCGCCGTCGTCATAAAGCGGGCGCACGGCAGAATAGGTCCAGACGATATCCTCGGGCCGGACCGGCTCCCTAAAATATTCGCTGGCGGCGTTGCAGAGATAGGTGGTTTCGCCCTCGGTGATCTTCACGTCCTTCGGATCGTCCTTGTAGTCGCGATCCGTGGTGCCAATCAGTGTGAAATCCTGCTCGTAGGGGATGGCGAAGATGATGCGGTTGTCCGGGTTCTGGAAGAAATAGGCGCGGGGACCATCGAACTTCTTGCGCACGATGATATGACTGCCCTGAACGAGGCGGACATTGTGCACCTGGTTCTTGCCGCACGCCTCCGAGAGAACATGATCGACCCAGGGACCTGCGGCATTGACCAGCATGCGCGAGCGGAACTGCCGCTTTTCGCCGCTGATCGTGTTTTCCGTTTCGATGGCCCAGAAGGCGCCTTCGCGCCGGGCCGAGACTACCTTCGTTCGCGGCATGACCGCCGCGCCGCGATCGGCCGCATCGCGTGCGTTCAGCACCACCATGCGGGCGTCGTCCACCCAGCCGTCGGAATATTCGAACGCCTTGGTGAAGAGGGCCTTCAGGGGCTTGCCGGCCGGATCCTTCTTCATGTCCAGCGTCGCCGTCGGCGGCAGGAGCTTTCGCCCACCAAGGTGGTCGTAGAGGAAAAGGCCGAGGCGGATGAGCCAGGCCGGACGGATGCCGCCCTTGTGATAAGGTAGGACGAAGCGCATCGGCCAGATGATATGCGGCGCCATGGCCCAGAGCACCTCACGCTCCATCAGCGATTCGCGCACGAGGCGGAATTCGTAGTGTTCGAGATAACGCAACCCACCGTGGATGAGCTTGGTGGCGCCGGAGGAGGTGCCGGAGGCGAAATCGTTCATTTCGGCAAGCGCCACCTTGTAGCCGCGTCCCGCGGCGTCACGGGCGATGCCGCAGCCGTTGATGCCGCCACCGATGACGAAAATATCGTAGGCCTGTTCGTTCACGCGCCCCTCCGCAAGGGTCCGTCATGGAATGAAGATGAAGAAATCGAAACTATTTGATCTAGATCGAAACGAATACGAATGTCAAACGAACATTTCTTGACGGAAAACGCGCTGTCAGGCCGGACGGCGGGAAGTTTCTACAAGATGGACATCGTGCTCTGCCGCAATGGTTCGGATGGATTCGATGGTGCACTCGTTCGTGACGAACGTATGAACCTGCGAGAGATGGCCAATGCGAACCGGAGCGGTTCGTTCGAACTTTGTGTTGTCGGCAACGAGAATGACATGCCGGGCGTTGGCGATGATAGCCTGCGCCACTTTCACTTCACGAAAATCGAAATCCAGAATCGCGCCGTCGGCGTCGATCGCCGACGCGCCGATGACGGCGTAGTCGACCTTGAACTGCTTGATGAAGTCGACGGCGGCTTCACCGACGATGCCGCCATCCGAGCCGCGGACGACACCGCCGGCGATGACGACCTCGATGGACGGAAAGACGCGCAACTTATTGGCTACGTTGATGTTATTGGTGATGACCATCAGTTCGTGATGACCGAGCAGAGCCTCGCCCACGGCTTCCGTCGTTGTGCCGATATTGATGAAAAGCGAACTGTTGCTGGGGATCAGGCTGGCGGCGGCGCGCCCTATCGCCTGTTTTTCCGGGGCGGCGATCGACCGCCTAGCTTCGTATTTCACATTTTCGGTGCCGCCGGGAAAGATCGCGCCACCATGCACGCGCGACAGCACGCGGCCGTCGCAGAGATCGTTCAGATCCTTGCGGATGGTTTGCGGCGTGACCGAAAAGCGCAGCGCCAGCTCCTCCACCAGCACGCGCCCCTCCGCCTTGGCGATGTCGAGAATTTCGGTCTGGCGCCCGGACAGGAACATGGTCTTCGCTCCCTTTCTTTCGTTTTTTCGTCATCATATGATAAAGTGAAAATTCCGCAATTACCGGCGCGCGGATAGAGCATGATACGGAAAAGTGTCGGGGAATTTCGGACGACGCCGTGTTCTGCTTTTGCTTCCTGAAGCGGGAGCGGATTTCAAACCGATTCGACCTAAAATCACCCGGTTCCAGTGTTGTTGAGGAGGTCATGGATGTTTCATCCGAAGCTATTCGAAAATCGCAATGTCGTCGTCACCGGCGCAGGTCGGGGCATCGGGCTGGAGGTCGCGCGGCAGTTTCTCGATTGCGGAGCCCACGTCCTTGTCCACGTCGGTCGTGATGCCGGTCGTGAATTACCCGATTTTCTCATGGAGGCGGAAGCGGACCGCCGCGCATTCCTCATTGCCGGCGATTTCTCTGCCGGCAACGGCACGCAGGATTTCCTCAGCGCCGCGGGCGAGCGTTTCGACCGCGTCGACGTCCTGGTCAACAATGCCGGCACCATGATGGGGCGTTTTCCTGCGAGCGAACTGACGGATGAGCAGTATGAAAGGATCGTTCAGCTCAATCAGACCTCCGTCATGGAGGTGACAAGGGGACTGCTGCCGCTGCTGCGGGCGGCTGGGCAGGCTGCGATCGTCAATACGGTTTCGATTTCCGCGCTGACCGGCGGGAGTCCCGGATCTGCGATCTATTCCGCTTCGAAAGCTTTCGTTTCGACCTATTCGAAGGCTCTGGCGCGCGAGCTGGCGCCTGACGGCATTCGGGTGAACTGCGTCTCGCCCGGCACGATAGCAACCGACTTTCATGAGCGCTATTCGTCCCGGGAGAAACTGGAGCAGACGCGCAAATCCATCCCGCTGCAACGGCTCGGCACACCGGAAGATTGCGCGCCTGCCTATCTCTTTCTGGCGGCGCCGACGCTTTCCGGCTACATCACCGGGCAAGTGATCGAGATCAATGGCGGTCAGCTTATCTGCTGATAAAGCGGACCTTTTTTGGTTTTCCAGGTGTTTTTGAATAAGCGTCTGATTTGATAATATTATAAGCATGCCTCTGGGGGATTTCTTACTAGAGGCTGTGATATGTCGTCGTCTCTACCGCGGCGCCGCGCTGCGAAACATGATGTCGAGGAAATGACCGACAGGGCGCGCAAGGCTAGCGCGCTACTGAAAGCATTGTCGCACGAAACCCGCTTGGCGATTCTTTTCGTGCTTGCCAAGCACGAGAAAACGGTGATGGAGCTCGAGGCTCTTCTCGATCTGCCGCAGGCTGTCGTTTCGCAGCATCTGGCACGCCTTCGTCTGGACAATCTGGTCGATACGCGCCGCGAGGGACGGCTCATTCATTATGCCGTTTCGCGGTCTGAAATCTGTGCCGTGGTCGATTCGCTGCAGGAAGCCTTCTGCGAGACCGATCGTTGATGTCCGGCGCGGTGTTGCGCTTGCCAGGCCAGCGGTCTAGGTGTCTCTGCTTTTCTCCGAATCGCGAAAACGCTCTATACCTTTTGTTCTCACGCAATTCCGGACGGAAAACCGCTTCGCACTTTTCCTGGAATTGCTCTAACTCTTTCGCGTTGGGAGAGTGGAATGATCGACAAGCTGGAATTCTTCATAGCGCTGGCGAATCAGAAGCATTTTGGCCGCGCCGCCGAAGAGTGCGGCGTGACGCAGCCGACATTGTCGGCGGCGATCAGGCAGCTCGAGGACCAGCTCGGCGTGATACTCGTCAGCCGCGGCTCGCGCTTTCAGGGGCTGACGCCCGAGGGACAGCGCGTGCTGGAATGGGCGCGCCGCATCGTCGGCGACAGCCGCACCATGCGCGAGGAAATGCGGGCAGCGCGCAAGGGGCTTGCCGGCCATATCCGGATTGCGGCCATCCCGACGGCGCTTGCCATGATCCCGAAAATCACCACTCCTTTCCAGGAAAGGCATCCCGACGTCACCTTCTCCATCATATCGCGCAATTCGCTGCAGGTTTTGAGCCTGCTTGAAAATCTCGAGATCGATGCCGGCATCACTTATCTGGAAAACGAGCCGCTCGGCCGTGTCACCAGCGTGCCGCTCTATGCCGAGCGTTATCACCTGATCACGGCGGCCGGCAGCCCGTTTTCCGAGCGGGAGAGCGTGACTTGGAAGGAAGTCGGCAACCTTCGGCTTTGTCTATTGACCGCCGACATGCAGAACCGCCGCATCATCAACCGGCATCTGGCCGAAGCGGGCGTTGCAGCCAACCCGACATTGGAATCCAATTCGATGATCGTGCTGTTCTCGCATGTGCAGACGGGGCGCTGGGCGAGCATCATGCCGAAGAATATCGCCGATTCTTTCGGTTTTCCGGCCGATATTCACAAAATTCCGATCACGGAACCGGAGGCGGAGCATCTCGTCGGGCTGGTCGCCACGCATCGGGAGCCCTTCACGCCGCTCGTATCGGCCCTGTTGCATGAGGCAAGATTGCTCGCAGAGGGTCTCAAGAATCGATAGAAATTCTCTATCGATCGACGGGACTGCCTTATTGATCCCTGGCCCTCTCCCTGCGACTTTAAATCAAGGCGTGTCGATCGCGCGCCATAGAGGAAATGCCGCATGAGCCTTGTCTGAAGATGTGCCTTCGATTTTCAGAGCCATGCGCGGGAGGCTGCTAATGGGTTTGAATCAGGCCGCGGGCGATGTCGCAACCCGCGCCGGTGCCATCATCGATAATATGAAATCGATGGAGGGGCCGCTTTTGCCGATCCTGCACGGGATTCAAGAGGAATTCGGCCATGTGCCGCCGGAAGCGCTGCCGCTGATCGCTAGGGCACTCAACCTGTCTCGCGCGGAAGTACATGGCGTCATGACCTTCTATCATGACTATCGCGACCATCCGGCGGGTCGCCACGTCCTGAAGCTCTGTCGTGCCGAAGCCTGTCAGTCGATGGGTGGCGATGCGGTCGCGGAGCGCGTCAAGCAGCTGCTGGGCATCGATTTTCACCAAACGACGCTCGATGGCAGCGTTACGCTTGAGCCCGTCTACTGTCTCGGTCTCTGTGCCTGCTCTCCGGCCGCGATGCTGGATGGAGAGGTGCATGGCCGGCTCGACGCCGAGAGCGCCGAAGACCTGGTGAAGGAGGCGCGCCAATGACGCTCACCATCTATATCCCCCGCGATGCCGCCGCCCTTTCGCTGGGTGCTGAGAAGGTGGCGAAATCGGCCGCGCAGGAAATCGCCAAACGCGGCCTCGATGCGCGCATCGTGCGCAACGGCTCGCGCGGCATGTTCTGGCTCGAGCCTTTGGTGGAAGTCGAGATCGGCGGCAAGCGCATCGGCTATGGGCCGGTGAAGGCAAAGGACGTCTCTGGTCTGTTCGATGCCGGGCTCGCTGAGGGCCGCGAGCATCCGCTCTGTCTTGGGGAGGTCGAAAACCTCCCATTCCTGAAAGAGCAGACCCGCCTGACCTTTGCCCGCTGCGGCATTACCGATCCGCTTTCGCTGCGGGATTACGAAGCTCATGGCGGCCTGAAAGGCCTGCGTCGCGCCATCGGCATGGCATCAGGAGATATTGTCAAGGAAGTCACCGGCTCCGGCCTTCGAGGCCGCGGCGGTGCGGGTTTCCCGACGGGCATCAAGTGGAAGACGGTGCTCGACGCTCCAGGCGACCGCAAATACATCGTCTGCAATGCCGACGAGGGCGATAGCGGCACTTTTGCCGACCGGATGATCATGGAAGGCGATCCCTTCGTGCTGATCGAAGGCATGGTGATAGCTGCCCTCGCGACGGGGGCGACGAAGGGTTTCGTCTACACGCGTTCGGAATATCCGCATGCGATCGCCACCATGACCGAAGCGGTCGAAATCGCGCGCAAGGCCGGCATTCTCGGAACCTCGGTGCTCGGCTCCGGCAAGGCATTCGATATGGAAATCCGCACCGGTGCCGGCGCCTATGTCTGCGGCGAGGAAACGGCGCTGCTGAACAGCCTCGAAGGCAAGCGCGGCGTCGTGCGCGCCAAGCCGCCGCTGCCGGCGCACATGGGTCTGTTCGACCGTCCGACCGTCATCAACAACGTGATTTCGCTCGCCTCGGTCCCGATCATCATGGACAAGGGCGCCGCCTTCTACCGCGATTTCGGCATGGGCCGTTCGCGCGGCACGATCCCATTGCAGATCGCCGGCAACGTCAAGCATGGCGGCCTTTACGAGACGGCTTTCGGCCTTTCGCTCGGCGATATCGTCGAGCGGATCGGCGGCGGCACCGCGACGGGCCGGCCGGTCAAGGCAGTACAGGTGGGCGGCCCGCTGGGCGCCTATTTCCCGCGCTCTCTGTTCGACACACCGTTCGACTATGAAGCCTTTGCGGCCAAGGACGGGTTGATCGGCCACGCCGGCCTCGTCGTCTTCGACGATACTGCCGACATGCTGAAGCAGGCCCGTTTCGCGATGGAGTTCTGTGCGGTCGAAAGCTGCGGCAAGTGTACGCCCTGCCGCATCGGCTCGACGCGCGGCGTCGAGACGGCCGACAAGATCGCGCGCGGTATCGAACCGGAGAAGAACAAGGAGCTGCTCGCCGATCTCTGCAACACGATGAAGTTCGGTTCGCTCTGTGCACTCGGCGGCTTCACGCCCTATCCCGTCATGAGTGCGATGACCCATTTCCCGGAGGATTTTTCTCCGGCTCCCTTGATCGAAGCGGCGGAGTAAGAGCCATGTCCCTCGTTCCAGAAATCGATTATGGCACGCCCGCCTCCCAATCCGAAACCATGGTGACGCTGACCATCGACGGACAGCAGATTACGGTGCCTGAGGGCACGTCGATCATGCGCGCCTCGATGGAAGCCGGCATCGAGGTGCCGAAGCTCTGCGCCACCGACATGATCGACGCCTTCGGCTCCTGCCGGCTCTGCCTTGTCGAAATCGAAGGCCGCAACGGTACGCCGGCCTCGTGTACGACGCCGGTCGCCCCCGGCATCGTCGTCCATACGCAAACCGGACGGCTGAAGGACATCCGCCGCGGCGTGATGGAACTCTATATTTCCGACCATCCGCTCGACTGTCTGACCTGTGCTGCCAATGGCGATTGCGAATTGCAGGACATGGCTGGCGCCGTCGGCCTGCGTGACGTGCGCTACGGCTATGAGGGCGACAATCACGTCAAGGCGCGCAACAATGGCGACATCAATCTGAAATGGGCGCCGAAAGACGAGTCCAATCCTTATTTCACCTTTGATGCCTCGAAGTGCATCGTCTGCTCGCGCTGCGTGCGCGCTTGCGAGGAAGTGCAGGGCACCTTCGCGCTGACCATCGAAGGCCGCGGCTTCGATTCTCGCGTCTCGGCCGGCATGCACGAGAATTTCATCGATAGCGAATGCGTTTCCTGCGGCGCCTGCGTGCAGGCCTGCCCGACCGCGACGCTGACCGAAAAGTCTGTCATATCGATCGGCCAGCCGGAACATTCCGTCGTCACCACCTGCGCCTATTGCGGCGTCGGCTGCTCCTTCAAGGCGGAAATGCGCGGCGAGGAGC
Source organism: Rhizobium sp. UFLA01-1127 (assembly GCF_059803845.1). NCBI lineage: Bacteria > Pseudomonadati > Pseudomonadota > Alphaproteobacteria > Hyphomicrobiales > Rhizobiaceae > Rhizobium > Rhizobium sp. UFLA01-1127. The sequence continues at coordinate 17,339 of NZ_JAUQTZ010000037.1, forward strand.
TGGTGCGCATGGTGCCCTGGAAGGATGGCCAGGCCAATCGCGGCCATTCCTGCGTCAAGGGCCGCTTCGCCTATGGCTATTCGACCCACAAGGACCGTATCCTCAACCCGATGATCCGCGAGAAGGTGACCGATCCCTGGCGCGAGGTGACCTGGGACGAGGCCTTTGCCCATATCGCCACCGAGTTCAAGCGACTGCAGTATCAGTACGGCCGCGATTCCGTCGGTGGCATTACCTCCTCGCGCTGCACCAACGAGGAAACCTATCTGGTGCAGAAGCTCGTGCGCGCCGGCTTCGGCAACAACAATGTCGATACCTGTGCCCGCGTCTGCCATTCTCCCACAGGTTATGGCCTCGGCCAGGCCTTCGGCACGTCGGCAGGCACGCAGAACTTCGACAGCGTCGAGCATTCCGATGTCGTTATCGTCATCGGTGCCAACCCGACGGACGGTCACCCGGTCTTCGGTTCGCGCCTGAAGAAGCGCCTGCGTCAGGGTGCCAAGCTGATCGTCATCGATCCGCGCCGCATCGATCTCGTGCGCACGCCGCATGTCGAGGCCAGTTATCATCTGCCTTTGAAGCCGGGCACCAATGTCGCCATGCTGACGGCGCTGGCTCACGTCATCGTTACCGAAGGCCTGTTCGACGAGAAATTCATTCGCGAACGCTGCGACTGGTCGGAATTCGAGGATTGGGCGGCCTTCGTTGCCGAGCCGCAGCATAGCCCGGAGGAAACGGAAAAATACACCGGCGTTCCCGCCGATCTCGTGCGCGGGGCAGCGCGCCTTTATGCCAAGGGCGGCAACGGTGCGATCTATTATGGCCTCGGCGTCACCGAACACAGCCAGGGCTCGACGACGGTCATGGCGATCGCCAACCTTGCCATGGCGACCGGCAATATCGGCCGTCCCGGTGTCGGCGTGAACCCGCTGCGCGGCCAGAACAATGTGCAGGGCTCCTGCGACATGGGGTCCTTTCCGCATGAGCTGACCGGCTATCGCCACATCTCCGACGATGCCACGCGCGAAGTCTTCGAAAAGCTGTGGGGCGTGAAGCTCAACAACGAGCCGGGTCTTCGTATCCCGAATATGCTCGATGCCGCCGTCGAAGGCACGTTCAAGGGTCTCTATATTCAGGGCGAGGATATCCTTCAGTCCGATCCGGATACCAAACATGTCGCAGCCGGCCTCGCCGCAATGGAATGCGTCGTGGTTCACGACCTCTTCCTGAACGAGACGGCCAACTATGCGCATGTCTTCCTGCCGGGCTCGACCTTCCTGGAAAAGGACGGCACCTTCACCAATGCCGAACGTCGCATCAACCGCGTTCGCAAGGTCATGACACCGCGGAACGGCTATGCCGACTGGGAAGTGACGCAGAAGATGGCGCAGGCCATGGGTCTCGGCTGGAACTACACGCATCCGTCCGAGATCATGGACGAGATTGCCGCGACGACGCCGACCTTCGCTCTCGTTTCCTACGACTATCTCGAAAAGATGGGTTCCGTGCAGTGGCCCTGCAACGAGAAGACGCCGCTCGGTTCGCCGATCATGCATATCGACGGTTTCGTGCGCGGCAAGGGCAAGTTCATCCGCACGGAATATGTCGCGACCGACGAGCGCACCGGCCCGCGCTTCCCGCTGCTGCTCACCACCGGGCGCATTCTCAGCCAGTACAATGTCGGCGCGCAGACGCGGCGGACGGAGAATGTGGTCTGGCATGCGGAGGATCGATTGGAAATCCATCCGCACGACGCGGAGCAGCGCGGCATCCGTGACGGCGACTGGGTCCGGCTCAGCAGCCGCTCCGGCGACACGACGCTTCGAGCATTGATTACCGACCGTGTCGCTCCCGGCGTCGTCTACACGACCTTCCATCATCCGGATACGCAGGCGAACGTCATCACCACCGATTACACCGACTGGGCGACGAATTGCCCGGAATACAAGGTGACGGCGGTGCAGGTCTCGCCGTCGAACGGCCCGTCTCAGTGGCAGGTCGATTATGATGAGCAGGCGCGGCAATCGCGACGCATCGTTGGGAAGATGGAGGCAGCTGAGTGAGCCGAAGTGTGGGGAAATATACCCCCCCCTGTCGCTTTCGCGACATCTCCCCCACAAGGGGGGAGATTGTTGGGAGTTTGCGGCTTGTCACTAGCAAGACAATAGGCACCGATTTCAGCAGTCTGGATGTTTGCTTGAGGCAAGAGAGTGCTGCGCGTTACCAATCTCCCCCCTTGTGGGGGAGATGTCACGAAGTGACAGAGGGGGGTACTCCACGCCCGGCCGGACAATGACCAAATTCCCTCCCACTACTCCCGTCTCCGAAACCGTCCGCCGCAATGGCCTGCTGCGTTCGGGGACGCGCGTCGTCCCCGAGGAAGTGCCGATCGCCTTTTCCTATGGCGGCACGTCGCATGCGGTCATGATGGGAACGCCCGCCGATATCGGGGATTTTGCGATCGGTTTCAGCCTGACTGAGGGCATCATTACCGATATCGATCAGATCGCGGCCGTCGAACCAATAGAGGACGAGCAGGGGATCGATGTACAGATCACTCTCGTCGACGATGCCGCTGATGCCCTGCGGCTGCGGCGCCGCCATATGGCAGGACCCGTCGGCTGTGGTCTATGCGGCATCGAATCGATCGAGCAGGCGGTACGGAAGGTGCCTGACGTTTCGAAGGTCGCTTTGAAGCTGACGCAGAAGGACATCGTCCGTGGGGTCGCGCTGCTTAACGATGCCCAGCCGCTGCATCGCGCGACGCGCGCCGTGCATGGCGCTGGCTTTTATATTCCAACCGAGGGACTGCTTGCCGTGCGCGAGGATGTCGGAAGGCACAATGCGCTGGACAAACTCTGCGGCGCGGTCATCCGCTCCGGTCACAAAGGGACCGAAGGCGTGGTGGCTGTCACCAGCCGGCTTTCGGTCGAGATGGTTCAGAAGACGGCGATTCTGGGCACTTCCATACTGGTCGCCATCTCGGCGCCGACAGCGCTCGCCATCCGCACGGCGGACGAGGCCGGCATGACGCTCGTGGCGCTGGTACGCGGCGACGATTTCGAGATTTTCACCCATCCGCATCGCATTATCACGGGGAGCATCGCCGATGTCGCCTGACGAAACGCCGCACGGCAAGACCGAAGCCAAGCTCATCTATATGGCGAACCAGATCGCCACCTTCTTTAAGACGCAGCCCGCAAACGAAGCCGTGCAGGGGGTTGCCACGCATATCAACAAGTTCTGGGAGCCGCGTATGCGGCGTCAGTTGTTCGCGATCATCGAGCATGGGGATAGCGGGCTGAGCCCGCTGGTGCTGGAGGCGGCGGCGCTGATCCACAAGCCTGCGCCGGCAGAAGAAATTAAGCCGGCTTAATATAAAAAATGCGCGGCGATCAAGGCACTTACGCCGTGCTCGGTTGACGTTCCGCCAAAATGAAGAAGCCGCCCCGAAAGACCGGAGCGGCTTTTTCAAAGAGATCGGTCCCGCGAAATTACGCGGCCAGTTCTTCTGTTTCATTTTCCTTGAACATCTTGGCGAGGTTCAGGAAGCAGATCATTCCATTCTCGGTGGCGATGATGCCTTCGCAGTAGGCGCGGTCGAAGGATGCCGTGACTTCCGGAACCGGCTGCACCTGGCTGGAAGCGATCGTCAGAATGTCGGAGACGCGGTCGACGAGCATGCCGATGACCATGCTGTGCACTTCGGCAACGACAATGGCGCTGCGCTCGTTGGCAACCGTGCTCTGCATGCCGAGCTTGTAGGCGAGATCGATGATCGGGATGACCGAGCCGCGCAGGTTCATGACGCCGATGACATCGGCCGGTGCGTGCGGGATCGGCGTCGACGGCGCCCAGCCGCGGATTTCGCGGATCGTGGTGGTCTTGACGCAAAATTCCTGATCATGCAGCCGGAAGGCAATGATCTCCAGAGTTTCGCCGCTGAAGCTGGTGGAATTGATCGTGGCCATGGACGTTCTTCCCGTTGAAGCGCGACGCCGAATCCGGCGTATTGGTGACACGATAAAGCAAGAACATTGCTCAAACCTAAATCTATACAAGCGGTTTCGACTGTATAGGTACCTGAGGCGTGATGCCGGAAGTTATGGAGGTTGTAAGGAGACTAGCCACCCGCCCCCGTGGTTCGAGACAGCCCTTTGGGCTTACTCACCATGAGAGCTGGTCTTCTCGATCTGCTGCAGAGGAACGGTAAGCCGCATCAAAGATGCAGCTCGCCCCATCCTCACCCTGAGCTTGTCGAAGGGCGAGGATGGCCTCGATGGAAAAATGGACCGCCTCAGGCAGCCCGTGTCGGCCGATCGAAAATACGGCGGCCGAAAAGGCTTGCGGCCATTTCCACGAGAACGCGGGCACTCTTGCCGCGGTCGTCGAGGAAGGGGTTGAGCTCGACGAGATCGAGCGACGAGACGAGGTTGCTGTCGGAGAGCATTTCCATGATGAGATGCGCTTCGCGATAGGTGGCGCCGCCAGGCACCGTCGTTCCGACACCGGGGGCGATATCGGGGTCAAGAAAGTCTACGTCGAAGCTGACATGCAGCAGGCCGTTGGCGGCGCTGACGGTATCGAGCACCTTGCGCATGATGGCGGCGACACCCTGTTCGTCGAGCGAGCGCATGTCGAAGACGTTGACGCCGTGTTCGCGGATCTCTTCGCGTTCGCGCGGATCGACGGAGCGGATGCCGACCTGGAAGACCTTTGTCGGATCGACCAGCGGGCGGCCGGCCGGCAGAACGCGTTCGATCTCGGCTTCGCCGCAAAAGAATGCGACGGGCATGCCGTGAATATTGCCTGATGGGGAGGTGGCGGGCGAATTGAAATCGGAGTGAGCGTCGAGCCAGAGCACGAAGAGCGGACGGCCGGCCTCCGCCGCATGGCGGGCCATGCCGGAAACACTGCCCATGGAGAGGCTGTGGTCGCCGCCGAGAATCAGCGGGAAGCCGCCGGACGACGCGACATCATAGACCTTTGCCTCCAGCGCACGCGTGAAGGCGCCGACGATCTTCAGATTGTGAGCGTGCGGATGGTCCGGCAGATCTATTGCCGGCACCGGATGCAGATCGCCGCTATCCGTGACACGGTGGCCGAGTTCGGCCAACGTGGTTTCGATGCCGGCAATACGAAGCGCCGTCGGACCCATGCCCGCGCCGCGGCGGCCGGAACCTTCCTCCAAGGGAACGCCGATCAAGGTAACGAGAGTGGATTGCGTATTCATCGGCATTGCTCCGAGGGTTAGAGCGATCCCGGAAAAGCCGCAGCGGCTCTTGCCCGGAAAAGCGTGAAAACAATGAGATAAACAGATCGGGACCATGAAGAGCCGAACTGGTCTGGATGATGTCGGCGCGCATTATCAATGGTCTGGATGACAGCAAAAAGATGGAAAATTGTCCAGAATTCACTAGTATTTGACGGATTGATCAATCGGATTGCGCAGAATGGCAAGCATAAGGACAATCTTCATGCGAACCCGCGAGCGCGCTAGACCACAATGCGCGCATCTCCGTCCTGGCTGCGGCGACGACGCGGCAGTGGCAGGCCTCTATCGAACGGCTGGTCAAGGACGCGATTGCGGCGCCTCCACCATTCGCACCGGCAGTGGACGCGCGCCGCCGGCATGAGGACAATCGTGTTGTTCGAGGGGCTCGGCAAACCTTCGATGACCGTCTGTTTTCGAGGGCGAGGGTTCCTCAATATTCATGCTCGTAGACGACTCCGGCTTCTCCGGCGCCGTCAGATCCAGCGGCACCACGCAGCTTCACCCCGCGCCCGACATTGAAATTGATGATGGCCTTGGTGTTGTTGGAGGCGCCCTGCTGCAGCTCGATATAGGTACGGCTGTTGAGATATTTACCGGCACCGACCTGTGCCTGGCCGTTCGCATCCGTGGAGATATCCAGATCGTCGACGCCGAGATGGCTGCGCAGGCCTTCGAACAACGAGGTCGAGCGTCCGCCGGCAAGCTGGCTGGCGGCATCGGCAAGCTGGGCGATCTGCATGGCCGAAAGTTTCGACATGGATTGACCGAAGATCAGCTGGGCGAGAACCTCGTCCTGCGGCAAAGCCGGAGAAGACGAGAAGCCGATCTGGGGATCGGTCGCGAGGCCGGTGACATCGACCGTGATTGTGGTGGAGTTCACCGAAGATGTTGCTTCCAAGTTGAGCGCGGGCGTCAGGTCTCCGCCGAAGGTGATCTTGCTGGTATCGGTGAAATCAAGCCGGCGGCTCAAGATGGTCAGGCGTCCACGCCGCATGGTGAAGGCGCCGGATACGATAGGTTCTGCCGCCGTGCCGCGCACCGTGATGCTGCCGCCGAGTTCGGCGTCGATGCCGCGGCCGCGCACGAAAATCTGCGAGGGCGCATCGAGCTGCAGATCGATGCCGAGGGTTGCCGATTTGCTTCGAGGTCCCTCCGGCTTCTGATCCTTGAACTGGGCACTGACTGCGGCCGGCGCATTCTTGTGCTTGATGTTGATCTCGGACAGCGAGGCCGGCAGCTTTTCAGGCACTGTGATCGACGCCTTGTTGATCCTGAGATTGCCCGTCAGCATCGGCGCCGTCATCAGCGGCCCCTTGATGCCGAGGGTGCCGTTGACGGTCGCGGCGACAAGGGTTCCGTCGACATAGGTCGCATTGTTGAACTTCACCTGGATATCGGCGGGGAAGCCGCTCTCCGGGGTAATACCGACCGTGCCGCTGCCCGAAATGCTGCCGCCGCTCGTCAAATTGCCGCTGAGCCGCGAGATGACAGCCTGCTTGCCGTCAAGCGTGACGGAGACGGCGAGGCCGGTAAGAGTGAGGTTGCGGCGGACATCGACCAGCTTGGCACCGTCGGTGGAAATCGAGCCGGCGATGGCGGGTGCGGCGGTAGTGCCACCGATCTGCATGTCGATCTTGGCCGAACCTGTCATGACCAGGCCCTGGGCGGCGAGCTGGCCGGCAAGGGCATCGAACGGCACATTGCCGGAAAATTTCAATGCCATGGCCTTGCTGCCGGCAACGGCGACGGTGCCGCCGCCATTGAGCGCGAGACCGCTCTGGCCCGTCAGGTTGGTGTTGATGGTCACGACATTGTCGGCGAATTTGCCATCGGCCTTGATGCCGAGCGGTGCGAGGCCGGCGGATTTCGTCTGGCTTGTTGCAGCCCCCGACCAATTGGTCTGGAAGACGACAGCAGGCGAGGTCGCCTTGCCGGTGACCGCAACGGTGCCGGAGATGGTGCCTTCTGCCGCAAGCGACGGCGCGAAGAGATTGGCAAGGCTTGCCGGCAGATTGGCGATCCGGGCATTGATGTTCAAAGTCTGGCCCGCCGTGCCGTCGACGGTGATGGAACCACCACCGGTCTGAAGGGTCAGTCCGTTCAGCGAAGCGATGCCATCCTTGATGACGATCCTGGTTGGCGATGCGAGTTTCACCGGTATCGTCCGTGGTGCGCCCGCGAACGAATCGAGGTTTACGGTCGTCTGCCCGCCCGCTGTCTCGACGCTTCCGCGCGTGGTCAGCGGCGCATTGTCGTAGCTCGATTTCAGATCGAAGTCCGTGCGGCTGCCTTGCTGGGTGAAGGTCAGATTGAGATCGGCGATGCGGTTGGCGCCGGAAGCGATGGCGTCGGCGCGGATACCTCCGCTGGCGGAAAAGGCTTTCAAATCGTCAATGCTGAGCGCCACGGCCGGCTTGCTGATGACGAGATCGTCGCGGCGGATGCCGCTGCCGTTGGCGTTGACCTTCAGCCCGATCTTGCCATTGCCACTGGTGATATCGAGCGAGCCCTTGAGGTCACCTTCGGCTTTTTGTCCGGCGAGCGCTGCAAGCAGGCTGAGATCGGGAAGGTCGAAGGTCAGGGCGCCGCTAGGCTCAAGGCTCGGCGAGAGGTCCAGCTTGCCCTGCAGCTTGTTGGTGCCGATCTCGGCCGCCAGCGACGGGATGCTGGTGCGGCCATCCTTGGAAACGGCGTCGGCGGCAATCTGGATCGGCTTGCCGTCGATTGCGCCGCTCGCCTGGATATTTACCTGTGGAGCCTTGGGGTCGGCGGTTCCTGTCAAGCCGATATCGAGCGTATCCAGCAGCCGTCCCGCCAGCTTGACATTGACCGCCTTGACCGTTGCATCGATACCGAGCGCGCTAAGAGGCCCCTTGGCCTTGAGGCCGATATCGGCTTGTCCCTGCGCATTCGGAACGAGCTTGGAAAGATCGAGCACCTTGCCGGTGATGTCCGAGGTCAGCGACTGGCCGTTGAGCGCGACATTGCCGTTGATCTCGGCGACGTTGGATTTGATCGCAAGATTGGAGAGCGTCATCTTGGCCGGCACGGTGCCGGCGACCTGACCCTCCAGGGAAATCGTGCCTTCGAACTTGCTGGAAACGCTGTCCGGCAATACGCCGGGCAGGGCGAAGAGCTTGAAATTGCCCGTCAACGCCTTTGACGACAGCGCATATTTGCCGTTGACCGTGCCGCCGATGCTGGCGCTTTCGAGCGTCGTATTGTTGAAGCCGATCGTGTCGGGCGAGAGCTGCAGCGGTGCGGTCAAGGCGATCGGCGCCCGGATGAGGCGATTGAGATCGGCACTGATGAAAGCCGTCTGGCCGACGACGAGGCGAAGCTGCAGCGGGCCGGACATGCTGGCCAAATTGAAGGCATCGCTTCTGGCGCTGAGGTTGACTTGTCCGATCTGGCCCTGCGGCGTGCTGGCGCTTTCGAGTGCAGCCTTGGCATCGATCTTGACCGACTGGGCCGCGCCGGTGAGCGCGACATCGACTCGCGAGATCAAGGCGCGAACCTCGCCGTTTTCCATCGGCCAGCGGAAATCGACGGGGCCGGACGTGCCGAGCAGATTGGCATTGAGGCTATTGTTGCCGGTGGGATCGAGCGTGCCCGATGCGGCAAGCACGGCGCTGCCGGTGGCAAGATTGCCGGTCTGGATATCGATCTTGCCTTTGCCGTCGAAGGTCGCGGAGAGATCGATTGTCGTCTGGCCGGCAAAGAGCGGCCGCATGGTCGGCGGCAGCAGGGAATCGACGTTGCCGCCGCCCTTGACATCCACATGGTGCAGGCCGTCGGCCGAAAGGCTGTGATGGCCGGTGATGGCAACCGTCGGCTTACCGTCTAGTGCTGCCTGCAGCTTGCCTGCCCAATTGGAAAGAGGGCCTTCGCCGGAGAGGTCTATGTTGACGGCCGGGCCGCCCGGCAGATGCAGAAGGCCGGCCAGCATGCCGTCGCGAGGCTCGGAAATCTGGGTCTTCAGCTTCAATCGGTTTTCGGCCGGCGCGAAGGCGATGTCGGCGGAAAGCTTGGCATCGGGCACGTCATGCCTGAAGGCATTGAGCGTGAGGCCGATGCTGCTGCTGTTTGCCTTGGCGCTGCCATCGACGGCCAGGACAAAATCCTGGCCTGCCACCGCCTGTCCGACGCGAAGATCGGGGAGAGCGATGGCACCGATACCGATGGCGATGGGCAGCGAGAAGCCGCCGTTGCCTGTCGGCTGCGTTGCCTGCGCCGGCGCTGCCGTCGAAACGGGGAGACGCTCGAAATCGACGACATCGGCTGCGACGCGATCGGCATGGAAGGTGCCGGTCAGCAAAGACAGCGGCGACCAGTCTATGGCGAGGTTCTGCACCTTGGCATAGATACCCTTGGTATCGGAAACGGTGATCGAGCCGACCCTCAGATTGCCGTTCAGCAGCCCGGAGGGGGTGGCGACGGCGATGGTACGATCCGGCGTCGAGGCGAGCTTTGCCACCTGGTCGACGGCGTAGCCGGCTGCGGAGGGCACCAGACCGACGACGAGCACAGCCGCAATCGCGAGCAAGAGGATTGCCACGACCGCATAAGCAATCCAGCGCACCAATTTCCCGAGAATTCGAATCAGTATGCTCATGAAAGCAACAGTAGCCTCAATTTCGTAATCATGTGCTGAAAGGCCTGCGACAATTCCGCGGTTTATCAGAAGGCCTGACCGATGCCTGCATAGATGCCATAAGATGTGCCATTGTCATATTTCTTCAACGGCACGGCGACATCGAGCCTGATCGGACCGAAGGGGGTAGCGTAGCGCAAGCCGACGCCAGCGCCAATGCGCAGGTCGGAGCCGTCGGGCAAGACGCTGTCGGTGACGCTGCCCATATCGACGAAGGGTACGACGCCGATCGTATCGGTGATCTTCACCCGCGCTTCCAAGGAGGCGGTCACATAGGAGCGCCCGCCGGTTTCATCACCGTGAGAATTATAAGGCGAGATTTCCTGATAGCTGTAGCCGCGCACCGAGCCGCCGCCGCCGGCATAGAAGCGCCGGGTGGCGGGAATATCCTGGATGCTGTTTGCACCCAGCAGCGAGCCTGCAGCGAGCTTGCCGGCAAAGACCACGTTGTTGTTGGCGCCTATGCCCTTGTAGCCGGTGATCGAGCCCTCGAAGGAGCTGAAAACCGTGCCGCCCATCGCCTCGTAGCTCGGCTTGGCGCTGATCGAGGCACGATATCCTTCGGTCGGGTCCAGCTTGTTGTCGCGCGTATCGCGGACATATTCGAGCGGGATCGCGACCGTCAGATAATTCTGCTTTCCGAAGGCGTCGGTCGTGTCCTTTTCGTAAGACACTTCACCGCCGGCGGAAACGGTATCCTGATCGTTGATTTCGTAGGCGAGACTGCCGCTTGCGGTGATGGTATCGGCGTCGTAGGCGTCCGGATGCAGGCTCTGCATCTTGAGGCCTGCCGTGAGGGTTGCCGAGGGGTAGAAGGTGGCCGGCCGCACATAGGTAATGCCGGCAGCGTAATCCAGCTTGCCGACATTCGTGGTCTCGCCGATGCGGGAGACAGATCCCTCGATGCGCAGCGAGTCGGCGCGTCCCGTCAGGTTGCGATGCCCCCAATAGCCCTGCAGGCCGAAACCGTCGATGGTGGAATATTGCGCGCCGACGCCGAAGAAGCGCTGCTTGCCTTCCGACACCTCGATGGTCGTCGGGATGCTGCCATCGGGCGCCAGCTTGTCGGCCTCGCGGATGGTGACGCTTGAAAAGACGCCGAGCTTTCTCAGTCGGTCCGATGCCTTCTTCAATTCGTCCGGCGAGTAGGGCATGCCTTCATTGATGCGGGCATAGCGCTTGATGAAATCCGGATCGACCGACTTCTGACCGGTGACGCCGACATTGCCGAAAGGAGCGACCGGGCCGCTGTCGACTTTCAGCGAAACGTCGACCGTATTGGTCGCATGATCGGCGACGACCTCGCGCTTTTCGAGCTTGGCGAGCGGATGCCCCTCGTTCTTGAAATCGGCGACCATCTTGTCGCCTGCCTTCAGAATCGTCAGGGAGCCGGCATCGCCGCCGCGTACGAGGCCATAATTTGCCGGGTCCAGCCGGGCGGCATCGCCAAGCAGGTTTATCCTGCCAAGCTTGAAGACCGGTCCGGGATTGACGCTGATGGTAACGGCGACGGGTGCGGCACGGCTGAAGGTGGGCGTCGGCGGCAACGCATCGATCGGGGTGCCGTTGACGGAAATGGTAACCACGCCGCCGTAACGGGCCTTTTCGTAGAGCGTGGCGATCAGTCGATCGCGATCGTCGCGCGCCTTCACGACGACACCGAGGTCGCCGGACACGGGCTTGTCCTTGTCGGAAACCAGCATCGAACTCTGGCTCAGCGCTTCCTTCAGGTCCTTGTCGAGATTGTCGGCCCTGAAATCGACCGTGTAATGGACGGGATCGGAAACCTGATCCGCCGTTTCATCCTCACCCCAGAGCTTGATTCCGAAGAGCTTGAATGCAAAGGCATTTCCAGCATACATCGGACCAAGCGCAAGCGCTGCCGCAACCGCTGCCACGGTTCCTGCCTGCCGATACGCAATACTCTTCTTCGGTTCAGTTCTTTTATGCATACGCCGCTTTACGGTTACATGAGAACTTACTCGGTTTGACGTTTCCCGGGAGTTAACGCGCGGCCACCATAGAGGCAAAAGTCTCTCAGGTGTACCGTTTTGAAGTCAAAACACGGTAAAACATGACCGTCAGCGGGTAAAACGCCCGGATTTCAGGGCAGGTTTCCACATATTCGGGCGGGCTGAAGAACGGCGCGCCGGAGTTGCTCTTGCAGGCTCTGGCTGGCTGCGGCGCCGACGCCAAAGGTTCTTTGCCGCCGGAATCGAAAAGTCCCGGACCGCGGCCCGGGACTTTCGAAATTTCAGTGAAATATCGATCAATAGCCGCCGTAACCGCCGCCATATCCACCGCGATAGCCGCCGCGCGGGCAATCGTCGATGTAGCGACGACCGTAGCGGTCGCGATAGTAGCACTGGCCGGGCTGTTCCTGGACGCTGCCGATGACGGCGCCGGAGACGCCGCCGATCGCTGCGCCGACTGCCGCGCCACGGACGTTGCCGGTGACTGCGCCGCCGATGATCGCGCCGGATGCCGCGCCAATGCCTGCGCCCTGTTCGGTCGGCGTGCAGCTTGCGATAGACAAGCCGACCAATGCGAGCATAAGAACTTTCTTCATTTACTCTCTCCAACGTTAGTTAAGCCGAACCCCGGCCAACGTCGTCCCAATTCTTCAGCTCCACCACGATGGGCTGTCTTTACAGTCCTGCAACTATAGAAAATATCGTGCAAAATACGATTGTCTATTGGCGGGTGGCAGTTTTTTTATTGCTGAACAAAGGCAATCTCGCGTTCGGAGAACAAAACAGTCCGCGGCAAGCAGAAAATCAGCCTCCTCTCTAAAGTAGAGGTTGATTGGATTGCGAAAAAGTCAAATGATGCCCTTGCCTCTGGAGGAGAGGCGAGGAGGAAAATATGGCAAAAGTGACTTTGACGGTGAACGGCCGTCCGGTCAGCGGCGAGTGCGAGGATCGCACGCTGCTTGTCCATTTCATCAGGGAAAAACTCGGCCTGACCGGAACGCATGTCGGCTGCGATACCAGCCAGTGCGGCGCCTGCGTCATTCACATGGACGGCAGGTCGGTGAAGAGCTGCTCCATCCTGGCCGTTCAGGCTTCCGGCTCCAAGATCACAACCATCGAGGGTCTGGCCGCCAGTGGCGAGCTGCACCCCGTTCAGGCTGCCTTCAAGGAGCATCATGGCCTGCAATGCGGCTTCTGCACGCCGGGTATGGTGATGACTGCTGTCGACATGATCAATCGTCATGGCGGGGCATTGGACGAAAAGACGGTGCGCAGCGAGCTTGAAGGCAATATCTGTCGATGCACCGGCTATCACAACATCGTCAAGGCAGTGCTTTCAGCCAATGCCGAGATGAACGCCGCGAGCCAAGCGGCCGAATAGAGTTTCACCGAGACCGTCTGGCGAAACGCCGATGATGATCGTCTCGGCGTGATGCCAGGCCCGCAACCCCGACGGGAGGATGTGATGGGCGTGGAAGGCATTGGCGCGCGCGTGACGCGCAAGGAAGACAAGCGATTTCTGACGGGCAAGGGGCGCTACACCGACGACATGGTGACGCCGGGAATGAAATATGCCTATTTCGTTCGCAGCCCGCATGCGCATGCGAAGATCAGGGGCATCGATGCATCGGCGGCTCTTTCCATGCCGGGCGTGATCGGCGTGCTTGAAGGCAAGCAATTGCTTGCCGATGGCATTGGCAATCTGATCTGCGGCTGGATGATCCATTCAAAGGATGGCTCCCCGATGAAGATGGGCGCGTGGCGGCCGCTGGCGGTCGATACCGTCCGCTATGTCGGTGACGCCGTCGCCATCGTCGTTGCCGACAGTCTGGGCGAGGCACGCGATGCGGCGGAAGCCGTAGCCGTCGACTACGAGGAACTGCCTGCCGTCGTCGAGGCGGTGGATGCGCTGAAAGCCGGCGCGCCGCAGATCCATCCGGAAGCGGCAAACAATCTGATCTTCGACTGGGAACTGGGCGACGCGGCAGCGACCGACAAGGCGATAGCCGAGGCTGCGCACGTCACCGAAATCGAGATCCACAACAACAGGCTCTCGCCGAACGCCATGGAGCCGCGCGCCACGCTCGGCATCTATGATGCGGCCGAAGACCACTATACCTGCTACACGACCAGCCAGAACCCGCATGTGGCCCGGCTCGTCATGAGCGCCTTCTACAATGTCGCGCCGGAAAACAAGCTCCGCGTCATCGCGCCCGACGTCGGCGGCGGCTTCGGCTCGAAGATCTACATTTACCCGGAAGAAATCGTCTGCCTGTGGGCATCGAAGAAGACCGGCGTGCCCGTCAAATGGACGGCCGACCGCACCGAAGCCTTCCTCACGGATGCGCATGGCCGCGATCACGTCTCCAAGGTCAAGATGGCCTTCGATGCGCAAAACCGCATGACGGCGCTGAAGGTCGATACCATCGCCAATCTCGGCGCCTACATGTCGCTCTTCTCCTCGGCGGTGCCGACCTATCTTTATGCGACGCTGCTGTCGGGCCAATATGACATTCCGGCGATCCATGCCAATGTCCGCACGGTCTATACCAATACCGTGCCCGTCGATGCCTATCGCGGGGCAGGGCGGCCGGAAGCGACCTATCTGCTGGAGCGCACGGTGGAAACGGCGGCCCGCGAACTCGGCGTCTCGCCGGCGGAGCTCAGAAGGATCAATTTCATCCGTTCCTTCCCCCATCAGACGCCCGTCATCATGAACTACGATGCTGGCGACTACGAGGCTTCGCTCAACGCGGCCATGCAGCAGGCGGATTGGAGCGGCTTTCCAGCCCGCAAGGCCGAGGCTGCCCGTCGGGGGATGAAGCGCGGCATCGGCATGAGCTGCTATATCGAAGCCTGCGGCATTGCGCCCTCGCAGGCGGTCGGGTCTCTCGGGGCCGGCGTCGGCCTGTGGGAATCGGCCGAGGTACGGGTGAACGCGGTCGGAACGATCGAGGTGCTCACTGGCTCGCACAGCCATGGGCAGGGGCATGAAACGACCTTCGCGCAACTCGTGGCCGACCGGCTCGGCGTGCCGATCGACAGCGTCTCCATCGTCCATGGCGATACCGACAAGGTGCAGATGGGCATGGGCACCTATGGTTCCCGCTCGGGCGCCGTCGGCATGTCCGCCGTCGTCAAGGCGCTCGACAAGGTGGAGGCGAAGGCGAAGAAGATCGCCGCGCATCTGATGGAGGCCGACGAAAGCGATATCGTCATCGAGAATGGCGAGCTGAAGGTGGCGGGCACCGACAAGACGCTGCCCTGGTTCCAGGTGGCGCTTGCCTCCTATACGGCGCACAACCTGCCCGCCGGCATGGAGCCGGGCTTGAAGGAAACCGCCTTCTACGATCCGGCGAACTTCACCTTCCCGGCCGGCTGCTACATCTGCGAAGTCGAGGTCGATCCGGAAACCGGAAAGACCGAGATCGTGCAGTTCGTCGCAGCCGACGACTTCGGCAACATCATCAATCCGATGATCGTCGAGGGACAGGTGCATGGCGGCATCGCGCAAGGCATCGGCCAGGCGCTGCTGGAAAGCGTTCATTACGACGAGAGCGGCCAGCTTCTGACGGCGAGCTTCATGGATTACACCATGCCGCGCGCCGACGATCTGCCCTCCTTCCAGCTTTCGCACCAGAACACGCCGTGCCCGAACAATCCGCTTGGCATCAAGGGGTGCGGCGAGGCGGGCGCCATCGGCTCGCCGCCGGCGCTGATCAACGCCATTACCGACGCCATCGGCAACAACAGGCTGACCATGCCGGCAACCCCGCTCAAGGTGTGGGAAGCAGCGCAGGCCACGGCCTGAAACGAGAGGAGGATAGGACAATGTATGCAACGAATTACCATCGCGCCTCCTCGGTCGACGAAGCCGTCAAGCTTCTGTCCGATACCGACGAAGGCAAGTACGTCTCCGGCGGCATGACGCTGATCGCCACCATGAAGCAGCGTCTGGCATCGCCGAGCGATCTCGTCGATCTCCGGCATATCCCTTCGATCAAGGGGATCCGCGTCGATGGCCGCAGGGTCACGATCGGGGCGGCGACCACCCATGCGGAGGTTGCCTCCTCGGCGGCGATCCGCGCAGTTTGTCCGGCGCTCTGCGACCTTGCCGGCATGATCGGCGATCCGCATGTCCGGCACATGGGCACGATCGGCGGGTCCGTCGCCAACAACGATCCGGCAGCGGACTATCCGTCGGCGATGCTGGCGCTGAACGCCACCATCGTCACGGACCGGCGGCAAATCGCAGCCGACGACTTCTTCCGCGGGCTGTTCGAGACGGCGCTGGGAGGTGCGGAGCTGATCACCTCCATCGCCTTCGACGCACCGGAAAGGGCGGGCTACGCCAAGTTTCCGAATCCGGCCTCTCGCTACGCGATGACGGGTGTCTTCGTCGCCAAGGGCGCGGGTGGCGTGCGTGTTGCCGTCACCGGCGCGGGTGCGAACGGCGTCTTCCGTCTTGGCGCAATGGAGCAGGCGCTTGCGGCGAACTGGCTGCCGGAGGCTGTCGCGGGCGTGACCATCGATCCCGATGAGCTGCTCTCCGACCTGCATGCGACGGCCGAATATCGTGCCAATTTGATCAAGGTCATGGCGAAGCGCGCCGTGGCTGCTGCATAGATTTGCCACGAGGAACGCCGGAGCGGCGGGCAAAAGCCTCCGCTCCGGTTTTCGCGTCCGGGATGTGGTTTCGATTGTCAATTTGACGTGAATGGTTATTCTTGTCTGGAATTGTTCAAAATTAGGGGCCATTTGCCGCAGTGGAGGCGAAAGCAATGCATAGGGGTTGACGTGCGTACCGGCATTCTCGAAAACGGTCGCACGGTACTGGAGCAGATGATGGATTTCGAAGCATTTTTTAAGGGTGAGCTGGAAGGCCTTCACAATGAAGGCCGTTATCGGATCTTTGCAGATCTCGAACGCCGCCGCGGCAATTTTCCCCGCGCTATCAGGCACACCCCCAACGGCCCGCAGGAAGTGACCGTCTGGTGCTCCAACGACTATCTCGGCATGGGCCAGCATCCGAAAGTGATCGAGGCGATGAAGGAGGCGATCGATTACTGTGGCGCGGGTGCGGGAGGCACCCGGAATATTTCTGGCACCAACCACTACCATATTCTGCTCGAGCAGGAACTCGCCGATCTGCACGGCAAGGAAGCCGCGCTGATCTTCACCTCCGGCTATATCTCCAACTGGGCGACGCTCGGCACGCTCGGCGCACGTATTCCGGGCCTCATCATCTTTTCCGATGCATTGAACCACGCATCGATGATCGAAGGCATCCGCTATGCGAAGTGCGACAAGGTCATCTGGAAGCATAACGACCTGCACGATCTCGAAGCCAAGCTGAAGGCCGCCGATCCGAAGGCGCCGAAGCTGATCGCCTTCGAATCCGTCTATTCGATGGATGGCGATATCGCCCCCATCAAGGATATCTGCGATCTCGCCGACAAGTATGGCGCGATGACCTATCTCGACGAAGTGCATGCCGTCGGTATGTACGGCCCGCGCGGCGGCGGCATTGCCGAGCGCGAGGGGCTGATGGACCGTCTGACCGTCATCGAAGGCACGCTCGGCAAGGCATTCGGCGTCATGGGCGGCTATATTGCCGCTTCGAGTGCGCTCTGCGACTTCATCCGCTCGTTTGCATCCGGCTTCATCTTCACGACCTCGCTGCCGCCGGCGCTCGCTGCCGGCGCCGTTGCGTCCATCCAGCATCTCAAGGTTAGCCAGTTCGAACGCATGCGCCATCAGGATCGCGTGCGCAAGCTGCGCGCCCAGCTCGATGCGGCAGGCATTCCGCATATGCCGAACCCGAGCCATGTCGTGCCGGTCATGGTCGGCGATGCAGCCAAGTGCAAGTGGATTTCGGACCTGCTGCTGGATGCCGGCGTCTATGTCCAGCCGATCAACTATCCCACAGTGCCGAAGAAGACCGAGCGCCTGCGCATCACGCCGACGCCGCTGCATTCGGACGGCGATATCGAGCAGCTGGTCGGCGCGCTGCACGCACTCTGGTCGCGCTGTGCGCTCGCAAGGGCTGTCGCTTAACGCGCTATCCACATCGTCATTGCGGGAACGTCTGGCGCAGCGCCCATTTCCGCGATGTCTTTTCAGGACGACAAGGTTAGTTGTTGCTTACTGATGCCAGGCTGGCCTGCCAGGCCTGCAGCTGCGCAAGGGTGGCGGTCGCACCGCCGCAGGCGATCATCAGCACGCGTTCGAAGCGAGCCAGCCGATCCGCATGAGTGTAGGCGACGGCCAATGCGGCGCCGCAAGCCGGCTCCACCAGGACGCGATGATCGTCAAGGAAGCGCAGGCAGGCATCGACGGCGGTCCGGTCACTGACGACAATGCAATCGACCGGCCTGTTCCGGGTGATCTCAAAGGCGCGTTCAGCGACCTTTCGAGCGCCAAGCGATGTGGCGATGCTGGTGATGGCGGGCAGTTCCACCGGTTTGCCTGATTTCACAGCGGCTGCGAGCGAGGCGGCACCTTCCGTTTCGGCGGCGATGATCGGGACAGTTTGAAGGCCGTTGCGGTCGAGCCCTTCGGAAACGCCAGCCAGCAGCCCGCCGCCGCCCACCGACAGAACGACCGCATCGAACTTGACTCCGGCTCTAACGACCTCGTCGATCATCGTGGCATGGCCCGTCCAGAGGAGCGGATCATCGAAAGGGTGGATGAAAGCCGTGTCCGCATCGACCGCCTGCAGCGCGCGTTCGTTTGCCTCCTGCCAGGATGCTCCGTGCACGAAGACCTCGGCGCCCTCCTGGCGGATCAGCGATTTCGCCCGGTCCGATGCCGTCTCGGGAACGAAGACGGATACCGGAATCGAAAGGCAGCGCCCGGCATAGGCGACCGCAATGCCGGCATTGCCGCCGGAGGAAGAGACGAAGCGCCGCTTGCCGCTTCTCGCGTGATGTTCGCAGGCAGCACCGATGCCGCGGATCTTGAAGGAACCGGGCGGTTGGAGAGCATCCATTTTCAGCCAGATGGGACGTCCCGATACCTGGCTAAGCGGACGGGACTCAAGGAGCGGCGTTTCAAGATGAAGTGGCATGAAATGATCTCCGCAAAGCGCCGTCGGCGAGGGTCAGGCCGCCTTTTCCCGCTGGGCGACGAGCGCAGCGGCGCGGCGGCGTGCCTCTGCGTCCGCGGCAAAGACGGCATCCATGGTGTCGGCGCTGCCGGTTGCGATCATTTCGTCCATGACGGCTTCGGCGATATCGGCCATTTCAAGGAAGCCGATGCGGCCATCGACGAAGGCGTGGAAGGCGATTTCCTCGGCTGCATTCATGACCGCGCCCTGCAGGCCGCCGCGTTCCAGCGCCGTGCGGGCAAGGCGCAGCGCCGGGAAGCGGACTTCATCCGGCGCCTCGAAATCGAGCCGGGCGAGCTTGGCGAAATCCAGGCGGTCGACGCTGAGCCTGGTGCGGGTGGGGTAGGTGAGCGCATAGCCGATGGCGGTGCGCATGTCGGGACAGCCGAGCTGCGCCAGCACCGAGCCATCCGTATAGCCGACCATGGAATGGATGACGGATTGCGGGTGGACCACGACCTCGATCTGATCCGGCCGCACATCGAACAGGTGCTTGGCCTCGATCATTTCCAGCGCCTTGTTGAACATGGAGGCGCTGCCGATCGAGATCTTGAAGCCCATCGACCAGTTGGGATGGGCGCGGGCGACAGCCGGCGTGACATTGGCCATCTGCTCGCGCGTCCAGGTGCGGAAGGGGCCGCCCGATGCGGTGATGATGATGCGCTCCACCGCATGCTGCTGGTCGTCTTCCAATGCCTGGAAGATGGCGCTGTGTTCGCTGTCGACCGGGATCAGCCGGCCGCCGCCTTCGGCAACGGCGCGCACGAAGAGATCGCCGGCGGAGACGAGACATTCCTTGTTGGCAAGCGCAATATCGGCGCCGCGGCGGGCGGCTGCGAGCGTCGGTGCCAGACCGGCGGTGCCGACGATTGCCGCCATCGCCCAGTCCGAGGGCATGGAGGCGGCTTCGATCAAGGCATTCTTGCCGGCGCCTGCGGCGATGCCGGATCCGGCGAGCGCATCCTTCAGCTCCTGATAGCGCTCTTCATTTGCCGTCACGGCAAAAGCGGCGCCGCAGGCCTTGGCCTGCTCGGCCAGGAGGCCGATATTGTCATGCCCGGTGATCGCGGCGATATCGAAGGCGTCACGTCCGCCGAGCTGGGCGATGACGTCGAGCGTGTTCTGGCCGATGGAGCCGGTCGAACCCAATATCGTCAGGCGCCGGCGCGCGTTGCTGGCGGTGTTCATTCAGGTATCCGCATTTGCTGCTGCTCCCCATGGCTCTACAGGGGATTGCCGGGAGCGGCAAGTCCGGAGCCATGCAACCGTTCCTCTGGCAGCGCAGGCGGAAAGCGAATGTGCAATTAGTCATATTTTTTTCAATCTTCATTGAACCAAATGCAAACTACTGCGTTTTCCGACCACTCGATTGCGGAGGGTGAAGGATGGTTTTCAAGGCGGCAACGTTTCACGGCATGGAACTCGATCTGGAAAGCGAGCAGGCCAGGCGCTCGGCGCTGGAATCCGCCGTTGCCAATGCGCTCGCCGTTGCCGGCGGAATCGATGCTTCCGATGTCACGGTGATTGCGGCGGGCCAGGAAATCCGCCTTTACGGGTCGGTCGCGACGCAGCAGGAAGTGAAGCGGGCAACCGCGGTCGCCGAGTCCGTCCGCGGCGTCCGGCTGGTGAGGAACAGGATCGCGGTGGGGTGATGGCAGGGCTTTAATCATCCTGCGTCACGCAGGAATCAGCTTGCATTCCATCTTCAGAGAGACGCATGAAAAAGCTCGTGATGGCCGGGGCTTTCGCCAGCATCCTATCGGCCACCTTGTAGTTATCTTAACTATCTGAAGGTTTTAAAATACTGACCAGTAATCTCAAACCAGAATCTGCGTGAGGGCTTGAGAAGCTTGAATTCCCATTCGCTTTGGATAAGCGATAAAGCCTGGTCCAATCGTTTGGCAGCCATTACCTCATTGCATCCTAAATGTAGTAGATTAAGCTTTGCAAACCGCGGATTGTTTCCGTAGCGATTTTCGATACGCCTCATATCGAGATCAATTGCTATCAATACCGCATCGTTCTGCATCGCTGTCTCACACACGAGCAGATCGTTGGCCCTGTCGGGTAGCACTTCATGATAATATATTACGTCATGCCCATTGGACTGACATGCCCTGCCGACTGAAACTGGAACGCCCGCATCTAAAAGAAATTTCATGATGGGACGCCAGACCTCATGCAGCGTTTTTATGATTTATGGCAGCAATGACGTCTGCTTTCGTAAGCGTCGGATACTCAGCCAAAATTTGTTCAACCGTATATCCTTCATCCGCAAAAGCCTTGATGGAGCTTACAGGTATCCTAGTTCCAGCAATAACAGGTTTGCTATTTGCTATTCCCTTCTTGCGCTCAATTTGCCCAACCAAAGTCTCATCTCTTTTTCGCATTGCATCCACGGCTCTTCGCATATCACCCGTCACAACCTCTAACGGAATTTGAAGAATTCCTTGGCCGGATACTACTTCTTCCTTAGCTCTCGTCTCTGGGTTTTCAAAGGCAACTCGTTTATTTAGTACAAAAAGTACTGTGTTAGACCAAAGATCATCACCGAGATGAGCAAGCTTATATTTCACCTGCCGTAAATGCTGTAGCGAGACGTTGAGTTCGTTGCGCAGTGAATTCAGAATCTTGAGCGAAACAAGATCTCGAAACGAATACAGCCGACTTAGAGGCTGGCTGCGATCTTCATACGCCAAACTTGGTACAAAGAAACCCGTCCTGTCCCAGTTACGCAATTGGCGCACGGTGACCCCAGTCAACCTCGCAGTCTGGTCCTCGGTGAATGCTGCGATGATGTTCTTTGTTGATTCTTCGCTCATGGGATTGACATTAACATTTCGGTCAAGTTTGGCCTATCGTCAAAAGATGATCGCGCAACACATTTTGTTCCTAAATTATCGCTTTTTCATTTACCTGAATAAAGCAGATGTGATGCAGCGCAGAGTATTGGGAGGCCGAATTGCCAAGGAGTTTCACGGGCATGGTAGTGGGCTGGGCGTAGCGTCGTCGCATTACCTCAGCCGTTACGATCCAAAGGTTTTTGAAGGAGATAATGGTGATCTCGACGCGATTCGAACGCGTGACCCTCAGATTAGGAATCTGATGCTCTATCCTGCTGAGCTACGAGACCACTTGGCATGATCCATACAAAAGCAAAGGCCCGAAGCCAAGCCCTTTTGCGTCGCGGAGACAATCTGTCTTGAGCGTGCGCCCCGCGCGGCCTTGGAGGCTGCGCGGGAGCGTCGGTGAGAAGCCTCAGGCGTTGAGACGCTGTTCGGCGAGCCGCACCCAGTAGGAAATGCCGTGGGCGATGGTTTCGTCATTGAAGTCGTAGGCGGGGTTGTGCAGGCCGGCGCTGTCGCCGTTGCCGACGAAGATGAAGGCGCCGGGGCGGGCGTTGAGCATGTAGGAAAAATCCTCGCCGCCCATCATCGGGTCGATATCCGCAATGACGTTGCCCGCGCCGGCGATCTCCTGTGCCACCGCGATTGCGTGATCGGTCTCGTCGGCATGGTTGAAGGTGACGGGATAGTTGCGATGGAACTCGATCTCGGCTTTCGCGCCGTGGCTTGCCGCGATGCCGGAGACGATCTGCCTGAAGCGCTGTTCGGCAAGGTCGCGCATTTCGGCTTCGAGCGTGCGCACGGTGCCGGCGAAGCTTGCATCGTTGGGGATGACGTTGTGGGCGTTGCCGGCATTGAACTTGGTGACGGAGACGACCACCGATTTCAGCGGATCGGCGCTGCGCGAGGCGATGAGCTGCAGATTGGAGATGATCTGCGCGCCGATGGCGATCGGATCGATCGTCCGGTGCGGCATGGCGGCATGGCCGCCGAGCCCCTTGATGGAGACGGTGAATTCGTCCGTTGCCGCCATGATCGGCCCCTTGCGGATGGCGAAATGGCCGACGGGGAGGCCGGGCATGTTGTGCATGCCATAGACTTCGGCGATTTCGAAGCGCTCCATCATGCCGTCCCTGACCATGGCGTCGCCGCCGGCGCCGCCTTCTTCGGCCGGCTGGAAGATGACGGCGATATTACCGTTGAAGTTGCGGTTTTCGGAGAGATATTTCGCCGCGCCCAGCAGCATGGCGGTGTGGCCGTCATGGCCGCAGGCATGCATCTTGCCGGGAGTGAGGGAGGCATAGGGCTTGCCGGTGATTTCGGTGAGCGGCAGGGCGTCCATGTCGGCGCGCAGGCCGATCGTGCGTCCTTCGCCTTTGCCGCGGATCAGGCCGACGACGCCGGTGCGGCCGATGCCGGTCGCCACCTCGTCGACGCCGAAGGAGCGCAGTTTCTCGGCCACGAAAGCGGCGGTGTTCTCGACCGCGTAGAGGAGCTCCGGATGTGCATGAATGTGGCGGCGCCACTCGGTCACTTCGCCCTGGAGTTCTGCGGCTCTGTTCAAGATCGGCATATGCTGATTTTCCTGCTGCTCAATATCGATTCTGGTTCAACCTGCGGGTCCGTCGCACAGCCTTGGCCGGCCTATCGCGGCCTTTGCGGCGTGCCGGCGGGAAATAAAGTCGTCAATCGCCTTTGCCTTCTCCTAGCCATATAGGTTAAATAGACGAAGCTTTCGAGAAAATTCCGGACTTCTGAAGGATAGATCGTGCCGACGAAGCAGAATCGTTTGTATGCCGCCCTGCGGCTCGTCCCTATGGCCGCAGCAGCATCCATGCTTTTCCTGTCGACCGCTGAGACGGCCGGAGCCAATCCGCATATTCTCGTCGATGTCAGCACCGGCCGCGTCCTCGACCAGCAGGAGGCGTTTCGCCGCTGGTATCCCGCCTCGCTCACCAAGCTGATGACGACCTACGTCACCTTCCGCGCGCTCCAGTCCGGTCAGGTCCGGCTCGATACGCCCGTCGTCATGTCGAAGCTTTCCGCCTCCCAGCCCCCGGCGAAGATGTATTTCAAGCCTGGGCAGAAGCTGACGCTCGACAATGCCTTGAAGATGATGCTGATCAAATCGGCAAACGATCTTGCCATGGCCGTCGCCGAAACGGTCGGCGGTTCGCAGCAAAGTTTCGTAGCGCGGATGAATGCCGAAGCCGCACGCCTCGGCATGCGCGATTCGCATTTCATCAATCCGAACGGCTTGCCGGGCAAGGGGCAGTATACGACGGCGCGCGATCTCGCCGTTCTGAGCGTCGCGCTGCGCCGCGAGTTTCCGCAATATGCCGGCTATTTCTCGCTTGAGGGCTTCACCAACGGCGTGAAGCAGGTGCCGAACATCAACATGCTCATCGGCCGCTTCGACGGCGCCGACGGCATGAAGACCGGCTTCATCTGCGCGGCCGGCTTCAACCAGATCGCATCGGCAACCCGCAACGGCCGCACGCTGATCTCGGTCGTCCTCGGCACCGACAGCCTGGCGGCGCGCGCCGACGATTCCGCCAATTTCCTCGAAAAAGGCTTCCAGAACCAGCTGTCCACCCGCGACACGCTGGCGACCCTCAGGCCTGATGCGCCTGTTGCGAGCGAGGTTGCGGATGTTACCTCCGAGATCTGCAGCGCCAAGGGCGCGCATGCACGCAGCGAAACCCGCGATCCGTTCGGCCGGACCAAGGTGCAGTCGCCCTATATCCATGAAATGGATCACGAGCCCAATTTCGTCTATGCCGGCCTGATCGGCGGCCAGGACGTTGCGACTGCCGCCAAGGGTGACAACGACGAGCCCACGGCCAGAGGCGACAAGGCGATCAGGGACAACAAGATCGCCGTTGCCGGCGGCGCATCCAATGTCCCGATCCCGATGCCGCGGCCCACGTTCTAAAAATCGGATTGGAATCATGAGCGTTTCGCAGGAAAGAGTACCGGTAGCCATCCTGACCGGTTTTCTCGGTGCGGGTAAATCGACCCTGCTCAACCGCATCCTCAAGGACGAGGACATGCGCGATGCGGCCGTCATCATCAACGAGTTCGGCGATGTCGGCATCGACCATCTGCTGGTGGAAAGCTCCGGCGATTCCATCATCGAACTTTCCGACGGCTGCCTGTGCTGCACGGTGCGCGGCGAGCTGGTGGATACGCTGGCGAACCTCATGGATGCCATGCAGACCGGCCGTATCCGGCCGCTGAAGCGCGTCGTCATCGAAACGACCGGTCTTGCCGATCCCGCTCCCGTCATGCAATCGATCATGGGCAACCCGATCATTGCGACCAATTTCGACCTCGACGGCGTCATCACCGTCGTCGATGCCGTCAACGGCCTGCAGACGCTCGACAATCATGAAGAGGCGCGCAAGCAGGTGGCGGTTGCCGACCGGCTGATCGTATCCAAGACAAGGATTGCCGGCGCTGTGCCTGAAGGGCAGCTGGAGAGCAGGCTGAGATTGCTCAATCCGCGCGCGCAGATCATGAACGCCGATGGCGATGAGGCTGGCCGCGCCGCCATTCTAATCAACGGCCTCTATGATCCGGCTTCCAAGATCGCCGATGTCGGCCGCTGGCTGCATGACGAGCTGGAGGCAGACGATCATCACCATCGTCACGATGACCACGATCATGATCAGCATCAGGGCGACCACAGGCATCATCACCACCATCATGGGCATCACCACGGCCATCGGCATCACCATGCCCATGACGTCAACCGCCATGACGGATCGATCCGTTCCTTCTCGATCGTCGAGACCCAGCCGATCGATCCGATGGCGCTGGAGATGTTCATCGATCTCCTGCGTTCGGCGCATGGCGAGAAGCTGCTGCGCATGAAGGCGATCGTTGCCGTGTCCGACCGGCCGGAGCGCCCCGTCGTGCTGCACGGCGTGCAGAACATCTTCCATCCACCGGTGCGCCTGCCGGCCTGGCCCGATCCTAAAGACCGCCGTACACGCATGGTCATCATCACCAAGGACCTGCCGGAGGATTTCGTGAAGGGCCTGTTCGACGCCTTCCTCAGCAAGCCGCGCGTCGATACGCCCGACAGGGCGGCGCTGCAGGACAATCCGCTCGCCGTGCCGGGGATGAGGTTTTAGTTTCAGCCTTTTATATCCGGCAACCTGCCTCGCTCTGGAAGCTCCTTCTCCCCTTGGGGAGAAGGGGTGTTCGGCAGCGTACCTGCCTCAGGTGCGATTGCCCTCATGGTGAGGTGGGAGCGCAGCGACCCTCGAACCGCGAGGATGGCCCGGCCAAACAATTATCCCTTGCGGATCACGAAGCGATGGCCGCTGTCCGTCTTCTCGTTCAAGAGAAGCGTGTGGCCCTTTTCGTTGCAGAGATGCGGAATGTCGATGACGGCGAGCGGATCCGTGGTTTCCACGGTCAAGGTTGCGCCGCTTGCCATGGCGCGCAGGCGCTTTTCCGTCTTGATCGCCGGATAAGGGCATTTCAGGCCGCGCAGATCGTAGATCTCGGTATCCGGACTATTCACTCTTGGCCCAGAATTTCCAGAAGGGCGGCTTCTTGGCCTCGGTCTGTGCGGTCTCGACAGCGGGGGCCGGTGCATAGGCGAGCGCGTTCAGACCGGGGTTCATCGGGTTTGCCGTCGGGATCGGGACATTTGCCGGAGCGTTGGCCGCAACAACCGGGCCGGCCGCGGGCTGCCCGGCCGTTGCTGCCGGGGCGCCGGTCGCAGGGGCGGCCGTCGCCACGCGGATGCTTGCGGTCAACGGGTTGGCGGTCGGGCTGACTGCCGTGCCGCCGCGCGCCACCTGCTGGGCAGACTGGTTGGACATCATCGATTCGAGGTCAGCCACCTTCATCATCTTGCCGGCGGCAAGGGCGGTGCCTGTCGGAGCATAGGCAAGATCGTGGCCCTTGCGCTGTTTGGCGACGACCGCCTTGCGCTCGGCTTCGGTCGGATCGTACCAGGCCATGCCGTCGAACTTCTTCATGGCCGTCGCATAATCTGCCTGGTACTGCTTGTCATAGGTCGCAAGCGCCATCTGCAGGGCGGGCGGCGTCGTCATGACCGGGCACTTGCCGCCGGCGTTGAACGGTCCGCTGGCCTGCTGGTTGAAGACATATTTCTTCTCGCAGACTTCGACTTCGGGCGGCCGCTTTGTGACTTCGAAATTGTCGTAGCCGACCTTCAGCATCTTCCAGAATTCGATATTGGGGCTCAGCCGGTGCTTCCACATGTTTTCCGCCGTCATGCGGAAGGGGAAGGCTTCGAGCTGAACGGCCTTCTGTCCACCCTTGAAGGCGTCGCGAGCGAAGGCATAGATTTCCAGCACCTGCTGGTCGGTCATCGAATAGCAGCCGGACGACGAGCAGGCGCCGTGGATCATCAGATTGTTGCCGGTACGGCCGTTGGCGGCATCGTAGCGGTTCGGAAAGCCGGTGTTGATGGCGAGATAGTATTTCGAATTCGGGTTCAGGTTGGCCGGCGTCAGCATGTAGAAGCCTTCCGGCGCCTGCCGGTCGCCTTCCTTCACTTTCGGGCCGAGACGCCCGGACCAGGCGCAGATCTTGTAGTCCGCGATGACTTCGAAGCGGTTGTTCTGGTTCGCCTTCAGGATCTCCATCACGCCTTCTTCCTTGAAGATGCGGATCATGATCGGCGAGTTGCGGTCCATGCCCTTCTTGGCCATGTCGGCGAGGATATGGCTCGGAAGCGGCTGCTCGACCTTGTTCTTGACCGTCGACAGGTCGACCGACGCCGTATCCAGCGCGTCGTTGCAGCCGGCGAGTGTCAGCGCCATCAGGGAAACATAGGCAAGGTGACGGATGCGCATTCTGACTTGGCCCATAAATGCGAAGAGCGGCAACTCGATCTGTTTCGCCACTCCCCTCGAAGCATGAAACGGAATCATAGACGGCTTATACTTGAAAATTCCTTACCAGCCTATGACCTGCCCGCAGCGCGTCGGCAAGCTTTTCTTTGCCATAACAGCTTCGATAACGAAAATGTGGCCAAGGTTTGGCCTCATTCCCGTTTTTGGCCGGCTTTTAGCGATCACTTTTTCCGAATGCGGCTTCGAGCATGATGCCGAAAAGTGTCGGGAATTTCGGACGACATCATGCTCTACTTCTTTGATGGTAGAGCGGATCGAGATTTTAGGTCGATGCGACCTAAAATCATCCGGCTCTACAGATTGCGGCCGATGTTGAGGAATTTCTGGCGGCGGTCGCTGCGCAATTGTTCGCCCGAACGGCTGGAAAGTTCAGCCAGCGCGTTCGCAATCGTTTCGCCGGCCGTGCTTATCACTGCGTTCGGATCGCGGTGTGCCCCGCCGAGAGGCTCGGGGATGATGCCGTCGATCACGCCGAGGCCTTTCAGATCGTCGGCCGTTATCTTCATGTTGGTTGCGGCTTCCTTGGCCCGCGTTGAATCGCGCCAAAGGATCGAGGCCGCACCTTCGGGCGAAATCACGCTGTAGATCGAATGTTCGAGCATATAGACGCGGTTGCCGACGGCAATCGCGATGGCGCCGCCGGAGCCGCCTTCGCCGATGACGATGGAGACGATCGGCACTTTCACGCCGAGACACATTTCGGTGGAACGGGCGATTGCCTCTGCCTGGCCGCGCTCTTCCGCGCCGACGCCGGGATAGGCGCCGGCCGTGTCGACCAGCGTGATGACCGGAAGCTGGAAGCGGTCGGCCATTTCGAGGATGCGGATCGCCTTGCGATAGCCTTCCGGCCGGGCGCTGCCGAAATTGTGCTTCAGGCGGCTCTTGGTGTCGTTGCCTTTTTCCTGGCCGATGAGGGCGACCGGCTGGCCGCGGAAGCGGGCAAAGCCTGCCTGGATGGCGGCGTCTTCGGAGAACTGGCGGTCGCCGGCGAGCGGCGTGAATTCGGTGAAGAGCGCATTGGCATAATCGACGAAATGCGGGCGCTGTGGGTGGCGCGCGACCTGCGTCTTCTGCCAGGCATTGAGCTTGGAATAGATGTCGACCATCGCCTCGCGGACGCGGATTTCAAGCCGGCCGACTTCGTCCGATGTGTCGATGCTTTCGTCTTCGCTCGCCAGCTTCTTGAGCTCGTGAATCTTGCCTTCGAGATCCGAGATGGGTTTTTCGAAGTCCAGATAATTGTGCATGAGGTGCGTTTCCGATCCTTTTGCCCGTGACGAGAGACGGCAGCTTTAGCCAGTATGCCGGTCCTAATCCTGTTTTTTTGCCTGTTTGGCAAGGGGGTGATGCGTCTGGACCAGCTGATGAAGGCGTTCTTCCAGCACATGTGTATAAATTTGCGTGGTCGAAATGTCGGAATGCCCGAGAAGTTCTTGCACCACGCGAAGGTCCGCGCCATTGGCGAGAAGATGGCTTGCGAAGGCATGGCGCATCACATGCGGCGAGATCATCGAAGGCGTCAGGCCGGCCCGGATGGCAAGGTCCTTGAGATCGCGCGCGAAGACTTGACGCGGCAGGTAGCCTTGCTTGGAAGCGGCGGGAAAAAGCCATGGGCTTTCCGATGCGGACTGTTTGGTGTTGGCTGCAATCGCGGCCTGCAGCCGCCCATAGGCTTTCAGGGCCGAAATGGCCGTTTGGGATAGCGGCACCAGCCGCTCCTTGTTGCCCTTGCCGCGGATCATCAGAAAGCGGCCTTCCTGATCCAGCACCTTCGCCGGCAGAGAAACGAGCTCGCTTACGCGCATGCCGGTGGCATAGAGCATTTCCAGAAGCACCAGCATACGCAGGCGCTGCAGCCGGTCAGGTCCTTCGATCGCCGCTTCCTGCTCCGCCTGGGTCAGAAGCTTCGTCACCTCCTCGACGCCCATCGTCTTCGGAAGCGCGCGGCCTTTCTTGGGGGCATCGAGAATTCCGGTGGGGTCGTCCGTGCGCAAACCTTCGGCATAGAGGAATTTGTAGAACTGCCGCATGGCGGAGAGGCGGCGGGCCTGGGAGGACGGCTTGAAGCCCTGGCTCGACAGGCTGGCGAGATAGGCGCCAAGATCGCCGGGGCCGGCCTCCGTCAGGCGGACACCCTGCCCGGACAGGAAGGAATGGAGATCGTCGAGATCGCGCTCGTAGGATTGCAGCGTGTTGATGGCCGCACCCCGCTCGGCGCTCATCATCTCCAGAAAGGCTTCCAGATGCGCGCGCCCCAGATCCCTCTTGCCGGCTCGTACGTTCTCGGCTTGCACGCTCATGGTTTCAACGAGCCCGTTGTCGGCGGGTTGAGGCGCTCGGGCGGAATGCGGATCGTCACGTCGCGCGGCTGGGGATCGACGAAGAGCACGAGCGCCCACATCGCTCCATATATCGATCCCGCGATGACCGCGCAGATGACAAGGAAGCGAAACAGGGTTGGCATTCGAAAACTCTCCTTCTCCCGCTCATTGGCGCCGCGATGCGCGATAATTATGCCCTTCAAGGGTTAGCTGAAGGATATTGCAGACATGTTTACGACAGCGGCGTCTTGACGCTACCGGTGCATTTGACGATACCGTTTCCAAAGAAATTGTGAATGGGCCGATGAGTGAACAAGTTCTGACCCTTGACGAAAGCCTCAAAGACAGGGCGCGCGCTGCGCTGGGTCAGCGCAACCTCGTCTTCGTCGGATTGATGGGAGCAGGAAAATCCTCGATCGGCCGTCCCGTAGCGCAGCAGCTCGGCCTTCCCTTCGTCGATACGGATATCGAGATCGAGCGCGTGTCGCGCATGACGATCGCCGAACTGTTTGCCGCTTACGGCGAGCAGGAGTTCCGGGCGCTGGAAACTCGCGTCATCAAGCGGCTCCTAAAGGGTGGCCCGCGTGTGATCTCGACGGGCGGCGGCGCCTTCATCAACGAAAGCACGCGGCTGCATGTCAAGCGCGGCAGCCTTTCCGTCTGGCTGAAGGCCGACCTCGACGTGCTGTGGGATCGGGTGAACAAGCGCGATACGCGCCCTCTGCTCAAGACCGAGAATCCGAAACAGACCCTCGAGAACCTGATGAACGCGCGCTATCCGATCTATGCGGAAGCCGATATCACGGTTCTCTCCCGCGACGTAAGCAAGGATGTCATGGTCAATGAAGTCCTTGCCGCCATCGCCGAGAGAAAGAAAGCAGAAAGCAAAATACCATGAATGCGATCACACCGGCTTCCGCAGAGCGTCTCGTGCGCGTGCCTCTTGGCGAGCGCGCCTATGACATCCTAATCGGCCCCGGTCTGATCGCGCGTGCAGGCCAAGAGATCGCGGCGCGGCTGAAAGGGCGCAAGGCCGCTGTTATCACCGATGAAAACGTCGCGCCGCTTTATCTCGACGCATTGGTCGCCAGCCTCGAGGCTTCCGGCATCCAGGCAGCCAGCCTCGTGCTGCCGGCCGGCGAGAAAACCAAGAGCTTCGAGCATCTCATGACGGTTTGCGATGCGATACTGACCGCGCGCGTGGAGCGCAATGATGCAGTGATCGCGCTCGGCGGCGGCGTCATCGGCGATCTCTCCGGCTTTGCCGCCGGCATCGTGCGCCGCGGCGTTCGTTTCGTTCAAGTGCCGACATCGCTGCTGTCGCAGGTGGATTCGTCCGTCGGCGGCAAGACCGGCATCAACACCCATCACGGCAAGAACCTCGTCGGCGTCTTCCACCAGCCCGATCTCGTGCTTGCCGATACCGATGTGCTGAATACGCTGAGCGAGCGCGAATTCCGCGCCGGCTATGCCGAAGTCGCCAAATACGGTCTGATCGACAAGCCGGATTTCTTTGCCTGGCTTGAGGCCAACTGGAGGCAAGTCTTTTCGGGTGGTGCGGCCCGCATCGAGGCAATTGCCGCGAGCTGTCAGGCAAAGTCCGATGTCGTCGTTGCCGACGAGCGTGAAAACGGACCGCGCGCCCTGCTCAATCTTGGCCATACTTTCGGCCATGCTCTGGAAGCCGCAACCGCCTATGACAGCCGCCGGCTGGTGCATGGCGAGGGCGTCGCGATCGGCATGGTGCTGGCGCACGAGTTTTCCGCACGCCTCAATCTCGCGAGCCCTGACGATGCGAAGCGCGTCGAGGCCCATCTGAAGACCGTCGGCCTTCCGACCCGGATGGGTGACATCCCCGGCGAACTGCCGCCTGCCGAAACGCTGATGGATGCGATCGCACAGGACAAGAAAGTCAAGAGCGGCAAGCTCACCTTCATTCTTACCCATGGCATCGGCCAGTCCTTCGTTGCGGATGATGTGCCGTCGTCCGAAGTCTTGAGTTTCCTAAAAGAAAAGCATCCCTGATGACCGTCGAGGGCACGCTGGCTGTATTGTTGGAATATTGGCCCGAGATCGTCTCGATCGTCGTGCTCGTGCTGCTGTCGGCCTTCTTCTCCGGATCGGAAACGGCATTGACCGCCGTCTCCCGGACTCGGATCCACACGCTGGAGGCCAATGGCGATGAGAGCGCTGGCATCGTGCGCCGTCTCATCGAGCGCCGCGACCGTCTGATCGGCACCTTGCTCATCGGCAACAATCTCGCGAACATTCTGGCCTCTTCGCTGGCGACCAGCGTCTTCCTTGGCCTGTTCGGCAATTCCGGCGTCGCATTGGCGACGGCCGCGATGACCGTTATCCTCGTCATCTTCGCCGAGGTGCTGCCGAAGAGCTGGGCAATTTCGACGCCAGATCGCTTCGCGCTCAATGTGGCCGGCACGGTGCGGCTGTTTGTCGCCGTCGTCGGTCCGGTATCGAGCTTCGTCAACGCCATCGTCCGCTGGATACTCGGTCTGTTCGGCATCAACCTCTCCCGGGAGGTCTCGATGCTGTCGGCACACGAGGAGTTGCGCGGCGCCGTGGACCTGCTTCACCGCGAAGGGTCCGTGGTCAAGGCCGACCGCGACCGTCTGGGCGGTGTGCTCGATCTGGGCGAACTGGAATTGTCCGACATCATGGTGCACCGCACGGCGATGCGCGCCATCAATGCCGACGATCCGCCCGAGGTGGTGGTGCGGGCGATCCTCGACAGCCCGTATACGCGCATGCCGCTCTGGCGCGGCACGATCGACAACATCATCGGCGTCGTCCATGCCAAGGACCTGCTGCGGGCGCTGGCGGAACGCAATGTCGAGCCGGAAAATCTCGACATCGTCAAGATCGCGCAGAAACCCTGGTTCGTGCCCGACAGCACCAATCTCGAAGACCAGCTCAACGCCTTCCTGCGCCGCAAGCAGCATTTTGCCGTCGTCGTCGACGAGTATGGCGAGGTGCAGGGCATCGTCACCCTGGAAGACATTCTGGAGGAGATCGTCGGCGATATCGCCGACGAGCACGACATCGATATCCAGGGCGTGCGGCAAGAGGCCGACGGCTCGATCGTCGTCGACGGCGTCGTGCCGATTCGCGACCTGAACCGTGCGCTCGATTGGGATCTGCCCGACGAAGAGGCAACGACGATCGCCGGCCTCGTCATTCACGAATCGATGACCATTCCGGAAGAGCGGCAGGCCTTCACCTTCTACGGCAAGCGCTTCATCGTCATGAAGCGGGAAAAGAACCGCATCACAAAGCTGCGCATTCGCCCCGCCGAGACGGAAGAGGTAAAGCCGTCCTAAGACGCGATTGGTGCGGTTACCAGCGTACCATTTCGCCGGGGGCGGCGGGTTCCACGGCCAGCGCGTGCAGGCCGGCGTCCAGTTCCGGCTTCAAAAGCTCATTGATTGCCCTATGGCGCGCAAGGCGCGGCATGCCCGAAAACTTGGCGGAAACGATGCGAATTCTTATATGGGTTTCGCCGGTTCCGGTCATGCCGGGCTGGTGGCCGGCATGAAGATGGCTTTCATTGATGACGGCAAGGCGCTCGGGCGCAAATGCATCAACAAGTTTCCGTTCAATGCGGGATTGCAGTGTCGTTTCCATATTCCCGCTTCGACCTCGCTCACGAAAAAGGCTCCCACAAAGCCTGTAACATTCCTGTTTGTCAATTCTTGTTGTGGGGTATCCAAGGCCCCATAATTAGGACGCCATGAGACTTGATTCAAAATATTTCGATCGTATCCGCACCCGCCGCAAGCGCGCGCAGGAGCCTGAGCAAGGCCCGCCGACATGCCAGTGGGACGGCTGCGACAAGCACGGTACGCATCGCGCCCCCGTCGGGCGCAATGCGGAAGGGCAGTTCTTTTTGTTCTGCTTCGAGCATGTCAAGGAATACAACAAGGGCTACAATTATTTCTCCGGC
>NZ_JAUQTZ010000038.1:0-50343 GCF_059803845.1 Rhizobium sp. UFLA01-1127
CCCGCATGGCAGCCTAAATTCAAAGACACCCATCAGTCGCCTCAATCTATCCAGCGACAACCTCTTGAGGCTCCACATCTAGTCGATCGCCGATCGGCGGAGTCGCAGCGAGTTGCCGATGACGCTGACCGAGGACAGCGCCATGGCGGCAGCCGCGATGATCGGCGACAGCAGCAGCCCGAAGGCTGGATAGAGCACGCCTGCCGCAATGGGCACGCCTGCGGCGTTGTAGATGAAGGCGAAGAACAGGTTCTGACGGATGTTGCTCATGGTCGCGTGGCTGAGCTTGCGTGCCCTGGCGATGCCCTGCAGGTCGCCCTTCAACAGAGTGACGCCGGCGCTCTCGATGGCGACGTCCGTTCCGGTTCCCATGGCGATACCGACGTCGGCCGCAGCAAGCGCCGGCGCATCGTTGACCCCGTCACCAGCCATGGCGACCACGCGTCCCTCGCTTCGAAGGCGCGCGACCACCTTGCCCTTGTCCTCTGGCAGGATTTCGGCTTCGACCTCGTCGATGCCGAGCCTTCTCGCCACAGCCTGCGCCGTCGTTCTGTTGTCGCCTGTCAGCATGACGACGCGAATGTTCTCCTGCTTCAGCGAGCGCAATGCTGCTGGCGTCGTCGCCTTGACGGGGTCGGCGATGGCGATGAGACCGCCAACCTTGCCGTCGACGGCGACGTAAATCACCGTCGCCCC
The DNA here is from genome assembly GCF_059803845.1 of Rhizobium sp. UFLA01-1127. Taxonomy (NCBI): domain Bacteria; kingdom Pseudomonadati; phylum Pseudomonadota; class Alphaproteobacteria; order Hyphomicrobiales; family Rhizobiaceae; genus Rhizobium; species Rhizobium sp. UFLA01-1127. The sequence continues at coordinate 697 of NZ_JAUQTZ010000038.1, forward strand.
CTCGCCGCGCAGCGCCTCGGCCTCGGACACAAGGGCCGAGAGGTCGACGCCCGCTTCCGCCATGATCCTGTGACTGCCGATGACGAGCCTCCTGCCGTCGACGGTTCCCGTAACGCCTTTGCCGACGGGGCTGTCAAATTCCCTGGCTTCGCCGAGCGCTAGTCCCTTCTTCTTGGCCGCCGCGACGATGGCTGTGGCAAGCGGATGCTCGCTGGCGCGTTCGACGGTGGCCGCGATCCGCAGAAGTTCCATGTCGTCAATACCGCCCGCCACCTTCAATGCCGTGACCTTCGGCCTGCCTTCCGTCAGCGTGCCGGTCTTGTCGACAACCAGCGTGTCGATCTTCTCGAAGCGTTCCAGGGCCTCGGCATTCTTGATAAGCACACCCATCCGGGCGCCACGGCCGACGCCGACCATGATCGACATTGGCGTCGCGAGGCCCAGCGCACATGGACAGGCAATGATCAGAACCGCGACGGCTGCGACGAGGCCGTAGGCGAAGCGCGGCTCCGGTCCCCATATCCCCCAGGCGACGAAGGCGGTTACAGCAATGAGGATCACGACCGGAACGAACCAGCCCGACACCTGATCGGCCAGACGTTGGATCGGAGCGCGGGAGCGCTGGGCGTCGGCAACCATGCGCACGATCTGCGCCAGCATGGTGTCGCGCCCGACCTTGGCCGCCCGCATGACGAAACCGCCGCTCTGATTGAGCGTGCCACCGATCAGTTTGGCGCCGACCTCCTTGGTCACTGGCATGGATTCACCGGTGATCATGGATTCGTCGATGGAACTGCGCCCTTCGATGAGCTCGCCGTCGACCGGCACCTTCTCGCCTGGCCGGACACGCAGGCGGTCCCCGACCACGATGACATCGAGCCCAACGTCCTCGTCTGTGCCGTCCACCCTGACGCGGCGGGCCGTCTTCGGCGCGAGATCGAGAAGCGCCCGGATGGCGCCGCCGGTTTGCTCGCGCGCCCGGAGCTCCAGCACTTGCCCCAGCAGCACGAGAACGGTGATCACGGAAGCGGCCTCGAAGTAGGTCGCGACAGACCCGTCGGCAGCACGGAACGTATCCGGAAAAATGCCGGGCACCGCCGTGGCAACGACGCTGTAGATCCAGGCGGCGCCTGTTCCCATCGCAATCAGCGTGAACATGTTGAGGCTGCGGTTGACGAGCGACGCCCATGCCCGCTTGAAAAAAGGCCATCCCGCCCAGACCACGACCGGCGTCGCCAACACGAGCTGGACCCGGTTCGAAAGCTGCGCGCCGAGCAGCATGTGCAACCGCGTGAGATGACCACCCATTTCCAGGGCAAGAACAGGCAAGGTCAACACGAGACCGATCCAGAACCGCCGCGTCATGTCGATGAGCTCGGCGCTTGGCCCAGTCTCAGCAGTCGCAACCTCCGGCTCCAGCGTCATGCCGCATATTGGGCATGTGCCGGGGCCACGTTGCCTGATCTGCGGATGCATCGGACAGGTGTAGATCACGCCTTCTTGAGTCTCTGGCCCGATGCCCGCCTGCGCGGGCGGCTTCTCCTCTTCGCCATGATGACCGCCACGGGAGTGCGCATGGCCCTCATGCATGTGATGATCAGTCATGGATCGCTCCTCCCGGGTGATGTCCCGGGGCATCGGCCCGGTGACCGAACCTCGGAATGAAGCGCGGAACTGTTCTCGCATAGGCGTCCCACGCAGCGCCGAACTCGGTCCGCGAGGCCTCCTCCTCCCGCTTTGCCAGGCGCACGTAGACCCAGATCAGAACCGGGAACATGGCGAGGGTCACCAGGGTCGGCCACTGCAGCAGGAACCCGATCATGATCACCACGAAGGCGTCGTATTGCGGATGCCGGACGCGAGCATATGGCCCGCTTGTCGCCGGGCGATGCTCGCGCTGGGCGTCGTAAAGGACGTGCCAGCTCGACGCGAGCAGCCAGAAGCCCGCGATGATCAGGACGTTGCTTGCGAGATGGAACGGCCCGAAATGCGGATTGACACGCCAGCCGAACATCATCTCCAGCAGGTGACCGGCATCGTGCGACCAGAAGTCGACGCCAGGGAAATGCCGCCCGAGCCAGCCGGACAACAGGTAGATGGTCAGCGGGAAGCCGTACATCTCCGTGAAGAGCGCGACGATGAAGGCGGAGAAGGCGCCGAGCCAACGCCAGTCCCGCTTGGTCTCGAGCTTGGTGAAGCTCGCGGCGAAGACGATGAACACCACGGAATTGATGGTCACCAGGCTCCAGAGTCCATAGGCAGGGGTGTCAGACATCGTCGGCCTCCTTCTTCGACTGGTTCGTGCCGACCCCATGGCCCGCATGGTCGTGGCCGGAATGGCTACCATGACCGCCGTGGCCGTGATGCATAAAGAGATGCATCAGCGGGCACGCCAGAATGAGAAGCCACGGCAGGATGCCGAGAACATGCACGCGATGTTCGTAGGCGATGAGAAGCAGCGCGATTGCGGCGAAGGCGATGAAGACAGTCCGGCTGTAGGTGCTCCAGGCAGATGTGGAATGGTTGTCGATCATGGGGATGCCTCGTTCGAATGAGTTCGGAGACAGCTTCGCGGTTACCTGAACCGCGTCAGCCAATGCCGTCATAGGTGACGTAGGCCATCATGCCCGTCGCCATGTGATAGAGATGATGGCAGTGGAGCGGCCAGCGACCGGGATTGTCGGCGTCGAAAGCAAGGACGACGCTTGCCATTGGCGGCAGCAGCACCGTATCCCTGACGGCGCCGGTGGCCGGAGCCCCATTAATACCGATCACCTGGAAATGGTGCCCATGCAGATGTATTGGATGCGCCATCATCGACATGTTGGTGATGGCGACCTCGACCCTTTCACCGCGTTTGACGACGAGACCGTCCGCGCCGTCGATCGCCCAGTTATAGGCGGCCATGTCGCCGGTCAGCGAAAGTTCGAAGCGGCGGTCCGCCGGGCGCGGCACCAGTGGGATCACCGGACGCAGCCGCCCTTCCAGGTCGAGCCCGAGGGCCGGCCCTTTCGCATCGCCCTCAATTGCAATCTTGCGGACGGTCGCGCCCGCGCTGGCAAGGATGATACCGGTACGCTCCACGGCTCCCTCGCGCAGGGCAAGGATGGGAAACGCACCGCCGTCCTTTGGAAGGCTAAGAAGGATGTCGAGACGCTGGCCCATCGAGACTGGAAAGGACGTGCCGGCAACCGGCTGCATACCCTGCCCGTCAACAGCGATTAATTCCCCGGCAAGGCGACCGGTGTCGATCGTAAAGGCGGTCGCCGTGGCGCCGTTGATGACGCGCAGGCGGACGTGGCCACCCTTCTCGACCCTCACGACTTCCGGGTCGTCGAGCGTGCGGTCGTTGGCAAGATAGGCATCGTAGTCGATATCGTTGAGGTCCATGGCGGCCATTCCAGGCATCGCCATATTAGACATGCGGTTGCCGGACATCATTTGCTGCATGCCAGTCGTCCCCTGCATCGATCCGTGACCCATCGGCGTTGCGCCGTGCGCGGCACTGCCCTTCAGCTTCTCCAGCAGTTCCTCCGCCGACAGGAAAGAGAAGTCGTGCAGCAGGACGACTACCTCCTGCTCGTCTTGCCTCAGCCCATCCGCGGTCCGTACGATCTGCGGAGCGGCAAGTAGGTTCTGTTCCTGCAGCGTATGAGCATGCATCCAGTGTGTGCCGCCCGCGCCGACCGGAAATATATAGCGGCGGACTTCCGACGGTTTCAGGAGTGCGGCTGGATTGTCGGGCACGCCGTCGGCCTCCCAGGGCGGCGTCAGTCCGTGCCAGTGAATCAAGGTCGGTTCATCGATGGCGCTCGACAGAGCGACATCGAATTCGGTTCCCGCGTCCAGTGCCAGCCCCGGCCTACCGTCGGGCTGAATGAGACCGAAAACGCGGGCTGACTTGCCCTTGACGTCGATGGTCCGATAGCCGACGGAGAGACTGCGCGGCGCGCTTCGTGTGGATGAAGATTTGGTGGCCTGTGCGAAAGTACGGATAGGGCGTAGGGCGGCCGATGCACCGAGCGCCGCTGCGCCGACCATCACGCCGTTAAGAAAATCACGACGGTTCATTGTATTGATCCTTGCTTCCAGGTCAGCGATGCCGACCATTGGTCTCGGGCGCCCGTAAGGAGCCCCATGGAATCAACCGAATGCCGCGGCGAAGCGGCCTTCGGCATTCTCAGACCGGAAAACGCGGAGGACCGAGCGGCGGTGCAAGCGCCAGACCGCTGCCGGTCTGATCAGCCCTTGCAAAATGGAGGAAGGACCCTGTGACGGCGGGACCATCCTCCCTATCGACGGCCGCCATGACGATGCAGAAGGCGCACTGAACGGCACAGCAGCCTTTATGGTCGGGTCTATGGAAGCCGCCATGGAGCGAAGCCTGCGTGCTCTTCAAAATGGGAGAATACGCGAGGCTGGATTGTTGTGTGTGATCCAGATGGTCATGGCACGCCATGGCCTGCACACTTGCCGCTGGCCCGAGGAGCAGCGCAAGCGCGACCAACATGGTCAGCACTGCGTTCATCCATGCGAACCGGCGGCGGTCGGCGGCCATGTGTGCGGGTTCCTTTTCGCGCTCAGCCGAAGCGTCGGCTGATAAAGTTGAAGATCGCGGCGATCAATGCTCCCGCATAACCGCCGAAGATGACGCTTTGAAGGATGCCCAGTGCTAGGCTTCGAAGATCGAAACCGGTAAGCCCCAGGTAAAACTGCAGCCATGGCCTGTGCAGACCCCATTCCGGAGCGACGAAGCCCAGCAGCATGCATAGCAGGAACGAGATCGTTGTGAAAATGGCAAGCGTGGCGCCAAGTGCCGCGATGGAGATATGCGCGGGGGTAACCGAGGAACTCTCGGAGCGTGAATGCAAAATTATGTTCACCATTGAACCATCCTCCGCATCGGCCGTCGTTGCGGCTATGACGATTGCTCGATCATCCGGCAATTCGTCATTGGCATCCTTGATTCAGGTCAAGGATGGTGGACGGACATGTGATGATCGATATGGGCACGGATGCGGTAGCAACAGCTTCCCGGCTTGCGCGGTCGCGGGGGGCTGCCTGATCCTGACGCAAATTTTTAGTCGTCCGGCCCATCATCTGGTGTCAAGTTATGGTCAGACCATTCCACTTTTGGAATTTCTTTTTCCACCAGGAACGCGAATGTCGTGACGCTCGCAACATCCGGAGTTACAGAGCACTTGAATTCCAAGTTGTACCAGTGTTTTCGGCTTCTAAAGGCCGCGCCATGCGCCTCAACGGAATCGGCCGATAGCAAAGGGTCCGACATTGCATAAGCAACGACGTATTCTGGCCGATATTGCTGATCCCATCGGGCAATCTGCTCCATGGCCTCCATGTTGCAAAGCTGGATCATTTTCTCTTGCGTTCCGAGCTTTCTTAACGCGGCTTGCGCCTTTGTGGAGCGAGGTGCCGCCAACTTGGTCGCCGCATAAAGTTTCGTCGCGCGGATCATCTCACTTTTCGGCGTTTCGATCGTTTGGTCGGCAGGAGCGGGTTTGTACTCAACGTCGCTGTCCGTATTCGCTACCGGACCTTCCTTCGGCGCGGTCGGAAGTACCCTTTGCTTTTCGGCTTCTCCGGGATGCACCATTTCAAGTTGTGTTGGAGCGACGATCTCGACTGAGACAACATTGTCTTCCGTTGGCTCCAGCGATTTTCTGCTAGGTACAAAAGCGAGAATCATCGAGATCACGAAGAGGTGCAAGGCAACAGACGCAGAAAAGCTCCGGCCGAGATTCCGTCGCTGATGCAGATCGCTGAGAGCCATTCAACAATATCGCCGTCGAGACGGGCGCCCGATCCCTCGTCGGTGTCTGATAGAGCTACGGCAGTCGTTGCGCAAGCTTTTGCTTGGGCAGGCAAGTAGCCCAACTGCCTGGACTCCTGCGCTGGGGCGCGAGATAGGAGAGACTGGTGAACATCTCCTTCGACCCTTGCGTGTTGACTGACCCGCATTCCGCTCGGCACTCGCTCATTGTGACGGGATCAGACCCTTCATGATCGCGGATGATCGAACAGTGGCGGTTTCGCTTACAGGCTGTCATAGGCGCGAAGCAGAGTTGGCAATCGCACTCTACGCAAACCGCCCGGTCGTGACCCTCAACGCCAGCGAGCCAAACGCCACCGAAGACGCGAGTCATTTCGTCCTTTCGCAATCTTCATCTTGCTGATTGCACGGTGACGTTGGCGACCCGTGCCATCCGCGACAAGCCGGCAATGACAATCACGGTCGTCAAATATGCGACGACCTGCAGCAAGGTCGGCTGTTCTATATAGCCAATCAGCGTGTGCGAGATCCGACCAGCGATGCTGGCCTCGGACAGAAGGCCTGACGTGTCCCACACCGTTGCGTCCAGCCAAGTGACGAGATTGGCGGATTCCAAAAAACCTATGGCCTGTGCAGCCATGCCCGCCGCCAGCAGGGTGACCATGATACCTGTCACGCGGAAAATGTGCTTCGGCGGAATGCGCACCAATCCGCGGAAGGTTAAATAACTCAAGACGGCGCCAAGGCAGAGCCCCAACACACTTCCGATCGCCAGCGAGACAGGTGCCTCGTTGCCGGTGACGAAAATGCCATAAAGGAAGAGAACCACCTCCGCTCCTTCGCGCAGCACGGCCGCCCCAACCACAACAGCCAGTGCAGCCAGGCCCTTCGACCCGGCAGCAACCGACTTGCCGACAGACTTGAGTTGCTCCGCAAGTTCCCTGCCGTGTTGCGCCATCCAAATATTGTGCCAAGCCAGCATGAGAACAGCCAGGAACAGGATGCCTGCGTTCAGCAGTTCCTGCCCTGAGCCCGCAAAGGCCGCCGCAATCGTACCGGTAAACAGCGCCACGATACAGCTACCGAGGACGCCAGCCAGGATGCCGGCGGTGATCCAGAGCGTGCGGCCAGCGATCCCCTGCGTGATGGCGGCGACAATTCCGACCACGAGACCGGCTTCAATGATTTCCCGGAAAACAATAATCAATGCGGCCAGCATGGCTGCAATCCCTACTCGGCGATGAAATATCCCATGGCGACATCTTCGTGATATTCGTCGACGAAGAGGAACTTGCCGGCGGATTTCGCCTTCACATTCGCCGTAATGTTACCTCCGCCTTGAACGACCTTTTCGATCTTCAGCGGCTTGGACTCGATTTCAGCGGGAGCGGCATTCAGATTCTTGAACTTCACCATCACGTTCTGGCCGATGGGAATCTTTACCTCGGCTGGCGAGAAGGTCGTTCCCTTGAGGATGATCTCGACTGTTTGTGTTTCTGCGCGAACTGGCCCGGTTAAAGCGGCGGCGATAAGAGCCAGGGCGGTGATTTGCAGCATTCGTCGCATAAAAATCTCCTCAAATGGATTGGCTGCATTTCAGCTATTAAACTTGAATGAATATGTAAAGTATAATCTTGGCGCTCAACCTTAGAATTGCCTTGGGAACCAAGCTCTTTTGTCCCGGCGTCTTCCGGCCAGGTTCATGCCGATCTCGTCGGCCGGCGTTTCAAATCTCAGTTGGTGGGAAGCGCCACTCACAACGGCGAACGGCGGCGCGAGAGACGGCTTGCTGCGAGCGTCCTCATTGACCTTTACAGCCCCAGCACATTACCGGGAGTGGGAAAAACGTGGGGTAAGAATCTTCAGGTAATCGAGTGCCTTTTTTGGATTTTCTTCGAGAGCGCCTCTAGAAGGCTTGAAGCCTGCCTGCGGTCATGACGCAGCCTCGATACTTCAGGCAGCTGTCAGTCAATTCGGGCATCTCATCGCGAGACGATAGGAGACCAAATGTACAAAGTCGACGCCGCCATAACCGGATGGATCAACAGTCTGGCCGGGAACGGCCTTCTCGATCATGTCGTGATCACCATCTCCAACTTGGGTGTCCCGTTGCTCGTCCTGGCCGTCACCGCCCAATGGTGGACCGGCTCCGAGCGGACAAAGACGCGCCATATCCTGATCGCTGCCGGCCTGACCTTCCTCATCGGGCTGGGGATCAACCAGATCATTCTGCTTTTCGATCAGCGCATCCGCCCTTATGACGCTGGAATTACGCACCTTCTGATCGCGCGCAGCAGCGATCCTTCATTTCCATCCGATCATGCGACGGCGAGCTTTGCGATTGCCGCAGCCTTCCTAATTCATAGTCTGCAAAAACGCGGCCTCATCTTCCTTCTGGCCGCAATTCTCGTCTCCCTCTCGCGTGTCTATATCGGCACGCACTACATCAGCGACGCTATCGGCGGCGCACTAACGGCGACCCTCGCGGCAACCATTGTCAAGGCCCTCTACAAGCCGGAAACGCGAGTCGACCGCTTTATCACAAGCATTCTCTAATTTCAGAGCCATCGTGCCGAAACCCACACCTTAAGAATTTGGGTAGATCGACCGCGCCTCGCTTCACCGTGATCGAAGGTGAAATGTAAAACCTCCCGCCAGGATTTCCAGCTTACCGATTCCAAATCGCAAACTGTCATGCGCGAGTTAGGTTTAACAAGGAATGACGGCCTAAAGATCAGGGGAGTGTTTTCCTCCCTAACGTGAGAGGATGCGCCGGCCCCATTCAATCTGCCATCGGCTCTCCGAGCGTATGCATCAGGCGGTTCGCCCAGCCGAAGATGGCGGACGACAGGACGAGATCCAGGGATTCGAGCTCGGAAAGACCGATATCGGCGAGCGCCTGTGCGTCGTCCTCCGTCGCCGCTGGTGGCGTCGGCGAAAGACGTGCAGCGAAGTCGAAGATGGCGCCGAGGTGTTCTTCGAGCTCCGCATCGAGCCCGTCCGCGAAGATTGCGTCAATCACGTCGCTGCGCTTGGTGTGACTGATGAAGCGGGATGCATGAACGGCCGCGCAATAGACGCAGCGGTTGACGACCGATGCCGCGGTGGCGCCGAGTTCGCGTTCTCCGGACGAGAGCCCATCCTTGCCGTACATGATCAGATTGAACAGGGGAGAGCGGACCGCAAGCGACTCCGGGTCGTGCGCGAGTGTCAGCACATAGGGCGAGATGCCCTTGTTGGACGGTGTGACCTGCATCGCCTCGCGCTGCTCGTCGGTTGCAGACTCCAGGTCGACCGGAACGACATACGGCTGCCAACGCGGAACCTTTGTGGTGAAGCTGTGCACGACTTCGCTCATTGTCTTGCTCCGATCAGTTTCAGTCCTGCGATCACGCGCACCTGGTAGTTCACGAAGGCGGCAAGCTCCGAAAGCCGGACAATATCGGCGTCGGTAACGCCAGCGCCTCGCAATGCCTCGATATGGCCGCGAGTTGCCTCCCGTGGTGCGATGGTCAGTCGATCGGCGTGGCGGACGATCTCGGCGATGCGCCCATCTTCCGCGTTCGTGCCGGGCTGGGCGAGCGCGGCGGTCGCGCTTTCGCCGGCACGCGCGACGAGATCGTCGTAGTGGCTGGCGAGTGCGTCGTTGCGATTGTGGCGGGCCATGCGGGCGGCGAGCGCAGCGCGGAGCCCATGCGACAGGCCACCTGGATCACGGGGCAGAAGCACCGCCTCATGGGCCGCCTCGCTCAAACGCAGGATCTCCGCACGCTTCTCCATTGCCTCGGCAAGCGCCGAGCCTGACCTCACTGCGGCGAGGGCTTCGATGAGTGTCAAAACGGACTCCTTTGCATCTCGCTGGAGATTTCATTTCCATTATGTCAAAATAGCATGAATACGCCGTTTCAATGCGCAATATTTATCTATTCTCCACCGAAATTATGGAAAACTCATACTTCCAAAACATGAAGGATGATGGTTGATGTCTTATATGCATAGCAACTCAATCGACATTCGCCAGCTTGAAGCCTTCGCGGCGGTAATGTCCGCGGGCAGCGTGACCGGGGCGGCCCGTCTGCTCGGACGCTCGCAACCCGCGGTATCTCGGCTGATTCAGGATCTCGAGGCTGACCTGGGATACCCGCTTCTCCATCGAAGCAGCGGGCGGATCCAGCCGACAGCGCGTGGTCTGCGCTTCCATGCCGAGGTCGAGCGCCATCTCGCCAGCCTGATCCATATCCGTGAACGGGCGGAGGCGATCGGCCGCGACGAACCGGCAACCCTGACGGTCGCCGCGACGCCGTCTCTCGCGGCCGGGATCCTGCCACAGGCGCTGGCTGCGCTTCCGTCTGATCTCTTACCAGGTCATCTGCACGTACAGGCGCTCGCGGCTGAACACGTCGTGCAGGCCGTGGTCGCCCGGTCGGCGGATCTGGGCATATCCAGCCTCCCGCTCGAACATCCGGGCCTCGAGATCCACTGGATCGCGGAGGCTCCCTGTGTCATCGCCATCGGCGCAGAAGATCCTCTGGCCGCGGATGAAGTCGTGCGCCTCGCGGATCTGGCGGAACGCCGCATCATCACGCTTGCCAACCCCTATCGTCTCCGTCACCGCATCGACGAAGCTCTCGAAAGGGTGGGCGTGGCGCCGGAGCACATCATCGACGTGAACGCGTCGCTGACGGCACTCTCACTCGTCCGCGCCGGATTGGGCGTTGCGATCGTCGAGCCCGCGACTGTCTGCGGCGTGCCGCTGGACGGGACCGTCATGCGTAGGGTCGACCAGCACATTCCCTTCTTGTTTGGCGCGATTTCCGCTGCGGCGCTGCCCCTTTCGCCGACGGTCTCCGCCGTGATCGACGCAGCACGGACAGAAGCCCTGGCCATGCCCGGCAGCCGCCTGCTTGAGGCCAATGGCACTGATGCGATCGCCGACACGGTCTACGGACAGACCGCCGCCTCCGAAGGAGCGCCCGCATGAGCGACCTTTCCAAGCTTCCGGGCGATCTTGAAGCTCTCGAGGCGCGCCTGCGTCAGGACCTGTCGTGGCTCGAGCTGCCCGCCAAGTCATGGGTGCCTACCCGCGAAGTCGATGGGCGGACCGTCGTCGACGTCGTCATCATCGGCGGCGGCATGGCGGGCCTCGTCGCCTCCGGCATGCTGAAGCGTATGGGCGTCGCCAACCACCTCGTCCTCGACAAGGCACCTGCAGGCCAGGAGGGGCCGTGGGTCACCTTCGCCCGCATGCGCACCCTGCGTTCCCCCAAGGTGCTTACGGGTCCCGCGATGGGGCTGCCGGCCCTGACGTTCCGCGCCTACTACGAGGCCTGCTTCGGCCGCGAAGCATGGGTCGCGCTTGACCGCGCGCCGCGTGAGACCTGGATGGAATATCTGATCTGGTACCGCAAGGTGCTCGATCTGCCCGTCCGCAACGGCCTCTCCGTGAACTCCGTACTGCCACGCACCGACGGTATGCTCGATCTCATCTGTAGCGAGGACAGCAAAAAGGAGAAGATCGTCGCCCGTCATGTGGTGCTGGCGACCGGCCGCGATGGTCTGGGCGGCCCGTTCGTGCCCGATATTGCGAAAAGCATCGATCAGAAATTCTGGGCGCATACCGCCGACGATATCGATTTCGCGATGCTGCGCGGCAAGCGGATAGGCGTGATTGGTGCCGGCGCCTCGGCAATGGACAATGCCGCGACCGCGCTCGAAGGTGGAGCCGCACGTCTCGACATGTTCGTGCGCCGCAGGGAGCTGCCGCGCATCAACAAGTTCACTGGCATCGGCAGCCAAGGCGTGGTCCATGGATTCGCCGGGCTGCCGGACGAATGGAAGTGGCGCTTCCTCAACTATGCCATGGGCCAGCAGACGCCACCGCCTCGGCCAAGCGTCCTGCGCGTCAGCTCGTTCGAGCAGGCTCATCTCCATCTTGGGAGCCCCATCACGGACCTGAAGCAGGAAGACGATCATGTCATCGTGACAACACCGAAGGGCAGCTACGCGGTCGACTTCTTGATCTTCGGAACGGGTTTCAAGATCGACCTGACCAATCGCCCGGAACTCGCTGCCTTCGAACCGCATATTCGTCTCTGGCGCGACCGCTTCCCGACGCCCGCTGGCATGGAGAATGGCGAACTCGAGGGATCGCCGGATCTTGGCGGCGCATTCGAGTTCCTCGAAAGGCAGCCGGGTTCATGCCCGACTTTGTCGAAAATTCACTGCTTCAATTTCCCGGCGACCCTCAGCCACGGCAAGCTCACCGGCGACATTCCCGCAATCAGCGAAGGCGCTGACCGCCTGGCGCGCGGCATCGTCAGATCGCTCTTCGTCGAAGACCGTGAGAAGCATTTCGCAAGCCTCCAGGCCTTCGACACACCGGAACTCCTCGGAGACGAGTGGGCTGAGGACGAAGCGCTTTCTGAACTTTCCTCCGAAAGGACCTGAGACCACAGATGCTTGAGATCAAGAACCTGAAACTGGCCTACGGAAGCACGCAGATCCTGAACGGCGTCGACCTGTCGGTGAAGCGCGGGGACGTCGTGTCGATCATCGGTCCGAGCGGGACGGGCAAGACGACGCTTCTGAAGTGTATCAACCACCTCGTGAAGCCGCAGTCGGGAACGATCGATTTCGACAATGTGCGGATGGATTTCGCCAAGCCGGACAAGAACTCCGTGCAAGCTATTCGTCTGCGCACCGCAATGGTGTTCCAGCAGTTCAACGTCTTCAAGAACATGACGGTCATCCAGAACGTCATGGACCCGCTCGTCGTCGTGCAGCGCAAGTCGAAGGACGAGGCCCGCGCCATTGCGCTGCAGGAACTCGAGCGAGTGGGGCTGTCCGACAAGCTCGACAACTATCCCTCCCAGCTCTCCGGCGGCCAGCTCCAGAGAACGGGCATCGCCAGAGCGCTCGCGGTCAAGCCGGACGTGATGCTTTTCGACGAGCCGACCTCGTCGCTTGACCCCGAACTGGTGAACGAGGTTCTGAAGGTGATCAAGGATGTGACGTCCTCGGGCATCACCTCGCTTCTCGTCACTCACGAGATGCAATTCGCCAAGAACATCTCGAACCGCATCGTCTTCATGGACCGGGGTGTCGTCGCAGCCGACGGCACGCCTACCGAAATCTTCGACACCCCCTCCAACCCGCGCCTCGCTCAGTTTTTGAATTCCGAACGCGCGATCCAGTAGAAAGGATGCCTGAAATGACTTCCATGGGTTCAATCTCGCGCCGTCGTCTCGGTCTCGCCGTAGCAGGCGTTGCGATCGCCTTCGCAACCGCCTCCTTTGCTGAGGACGTGCGCACGATCAAGATCGCCACCGCGGCAGAATCGAAGCCGCTTTCCTGGGGCGCTATCGGCGTCGAGCCGCAGGGCTATGAGCCTGACGTGCTGAAGGCGATCAACGCCAAGCTGCCGCAGTACAAATTCGTGATGGAAGGTGCTGCCGACATTGCACAGGAAACGGGTCTTGCCACCGGCAAGTACGACATCGCCACCGGCGGCTACTACCGTGCGCCCGCACGCGAAAAGCAGTTCCTCATTCCGGATGCCCCGATTGGCGCCAGCCTGATCAAGATCTACAGCCGCAAGGACGGCGGCATCAAGGAAATGAAGGACCTCGTCGGCAAGAAGATCGTGCCCGTCACGGCAGGCGGCGGCATCTACAAGTTCGCCACCGCGTGGCAGGAGCAGAACCCCAATTACAAGATCGAAATCACGGCTTCGAGCGCTGGTGTCCCCTATCCGGACCGTCTGAAGGAGGTCGAAAACGGCAAGTATGACGCGCTGGTCCTGCCCTCGAACCTTGGCGAGCAGACCGTGATCGACCAGCAGAAGCTGAACATACAGGCGAGCGAACCTGTCGCGATCAACAACACCTTCGTCCTGATCCATCGCTCCGAGGAGAACAAGGCGCTTGCCGACGGTATCGACAAGGCCCTGAAGGAGCTGAAAGCCGACGGCACGCTCGCAAAACTCTCGCAGAAATGGTTCGGCGAGGACATCACCGCGTACATGAAGTGAGGCAGGACCACGATCCCGGCGACCAGGCCCGAGACTGAAACAAGGAGTGTTCCGAAGTGGACCTTTCGATAATGATCCCCGAGCTGCTCTCGGCCTTGCCGCTGACGCTTGCGATCACGTTCACGGCCATGGTCGCCGGCTTCGTGCTGGCCTTGATTGCGACAACGTTCCGGGTGCGCAGGATCCCGGTGATCAGTCAGTTGGCCGATCTCTATGTGTCCTACGCCCGCAGCGTGCCCGTCGTGCTCCAGTTGTTCGTCGCCTTCTACGGGCTTCCAGTGCTTGTCGGCGTATTCGGCATCGAGGACTTCGTGTCGCCGACGATCGCCGCGATGCTCGGCTTGAGCCTCTACCATGGCGGCTATCTGTCGGAAGTCATGCGCCCCGCCTACCTTGCCGTCGAGCGGGGCCAGCACGACGCGGCCGACAGCCTCGGCTACACGTTCGGGCACAAGCTGGTGCGTGTGCTCGCTCCGCAGGCCGTGCACATCGCGCTACCGGGCTATGGAAACTCCATCATCTACCTCATCCACAACGTCGCCCTCGTCATGTATATCGGCGCGGCCGACGTGATGGCGACGGCGCACCTCGTCATGGAGCGCGACTACAACCAGTACCAGTTCGAAACCTACCTCGTGCTGGCGGTTCTCTATTCGGCCCTGTGTCTGGTCGCATGGCTGATCGTCCGCTCCTTCGAGCTTCGTTCCGCGAAGTTCGCTTCAAGCGCGACGCCCGCCCGAACCACGCTGATGGCAAGCGTCTGATCGAAGGAAGGAACACACCATGTTTGATATCGACGTTCTTCTCCCCGATTTCTGGGACATCCTTGGCGCAGTGCCGCTGACGCTTGCGATGGCGTTTGCTATCTTTATCCTCTCGACGATCATCGGCAGCCTGTTCGCCATGGTCGAATACCGCAGGATCCCGGTACTCCGGGAACTCGTCGTCGCCTACAAGGTCGCCTTCAAGGGCGTGCCGATGGTGGTGGTGATCTTCCTCGCCTACTATGGGCTGCCTTCGACGCTGCAATTCCTCTCCTCGCTCGTCGGTGTGGAATACAACGGCCATTCGACGCCGAACTGGGTCACCCTCATCGTAGCTCTGACCGCCTGCGTCGCGGCTTTCCAGGCGGAAGTTGTCAAAGGCGCCTTGAACTCTTTCGATACAGGCCAGTCAGATGCCGCCTATTCGCTGGGCTACAGGAAGAACCAGCTCTTCCGCCGCGTGATGCTCCCGCAGGTCATCGTCGCAGCCATTCCGGATCTCGCCAACTCGTTCATGGTCATCATGAAGGCGCTTTCGCTCGGATTCGCCATTGAAGTGGTGGACATTTTCGCGCAGTCGCAATTGACCGCCGCACTGAACTTCTACTATCTCGAAGCCTTCCTTGTCGCCGTCGTGATCTACATGGTGATCGCCTATATTGTCACTCAAATCGCCGACCGGCTGGAAGGAGCTCTTCGAGTGCGGACTTGAAGGTAGGCCTGTATCTTGCCGCCATGCAATCGGCTTGCAAGGCTATAGTT
This sequence comes from Rhizobium sp. UFLA01-1127, assembly GCF_059803845.1. NCBI lineage: Bacteria > Pseudomonadati > Pseudomonadota > Alphaproteobacteria > Hyphomicrobiales > Rhizobiaceae > Rhizobium > Rhizobium sp. UFLA01-1127. The sequence continues at coordinate 16,043 of NZ_JAUQTZ010000038.1, forward strand.
TAATTGGTCGGATGACGGTTCGAGACATGGCGGCAGTTGGCCCCGGCATGCCCTCATGATCTGAGATATGCATCCTACCTCGGCTGTCAGGCATCTCAGGCGAACACGATTCGCGGCTTGCCACCGCAAGCAGGATCGCTCCCGCCGTGGCCTCGATCGATCTCGACGTAGTTCGGAGCTACCTGAAATAACGGTCGTTCTACCTGGTCCAATTCAGTCTCGACACGGACTCCCTTTCTACGACACCGCGATCAGGAGTGCTGCAGGTTGATCTTGTCCAAGGCGGACCTCAGCCCTTGCGCAAGCTTGGCCACGCCGTCGTTTGCCCAGAAGTGCATGAAGAACAGCCGGGGCTGGTCGCCGAGCATGTGATTGTGCACGGCAGTGACTTCGATTCCGCTGGCCCGCAATGCGCGCAACACCGGGTTGACCTCAGAGGCGATGAGCACGAAGTCACCCGTGATCGCCGCGCTGCCTTTCCCGGTCGGCTGGAAGTTGATGGCGATTGCCGAGCCCATCGCCTCCGGCACGTCCATACCGTCGTCCTTGATCGTTTCCGCACGGGGGATGCTCATCTGGTAGACGCCGCCATTCACCTTGCCCTTGTGGCCAAGCACCCGATCGATGGCCGCGGTGTCGAGATCGATGGAGGCAGACGAAGCGCTCGCTGGTGTGTCCGAAAGCGGTGTCCCGCTCTCCTGCAACGCGGCATGCAAGGCTGTTGCCAGCTTGATCGGATCGCCATGTCCGAGGACATGCATGTACATGGTGGCCGGTTCGGACCGCAGCAAATGATTGTGGAGGGCAGTCACGTCGATTCCGCTGTCGAGCAGCTTCGTCATCACCGGGTTGACTTCCGGCTGGGTCAGAACGAGATCGCCCATCACCATGGCGTCGCTATCACCCATCGGTTTGAATGCAAGCCATGAGCCGAGCGCCAGCGCCGGTTTGAGCTGCACACCGTCCAAGGTGACCTTCAGGTCCGAGCGCGGCAACCCCACGCGGTAGATGCCGCCCGACATTTGCGCGCCGGATTTGCCAAGCGCTTTGCCGACCTCCGTCCAATCGGGATCGGCGTATGCGGGTACCATGGAGATCAGCACCAGGATGGCGCCGATTGCGAGTCTTGCAGTCATGTCGTGCTCCTTTCATCGCCCTCGTTTGCGTTGCCCCTTCCCTATGTGTTTGATCTATGCCGCTCACCGCGGGCGCCGGTCTCAGCGGGATGCCCTGCCGCGAATGTCACTATCTGGTTCGCGAAGCTCACCCGGTTGGAATCAACGCAACCTGACGACGCTGGCAGCCCATCCATCTCTCGTCACCGAGCTGATCGTGAGCCTTTTTCGATCGCGAAGCAGGCGATGTTACGCCGCGGTTGGCGTCCCGGCGGGCGGCCAGCTATGCGTCTCCGCCTTGCGACGCGAGGCCCAGGCATAGAGTGCGTCATAGATAACGAAACCGTGCTTTAGAACCTCATGGTCATCAGACGTCACGTCCCGAAGCCCCATGGAGATCGCAAGCAATCCTGCCGATTGCGGCGTCAGGTCGTGCCGATCGGTGTCGGCGCCGCGAACGATGGCGGCGATGGTCACGATCGCCGGATCAGTGTCGAGACCATGTTTGGCGACAAAGGTGTCGAAGCTGCAGCCGTCGCCGACATGGGTGTATTCGACATTTGGGACGTCATAGGGTGTCGCCCCGGTTTCTTCGGCAACCTTGATCACCTGGTCGGGCGGCACGAACAGAAACTCCGGCTCCTTGTCGATGAAGCGCGCAATCAGCCAAGGACAGGCGATACGGTCGATAACCGGGCGTTCACGGGTAACCCACTTCATGGCATCATCTCCCTTGTTGATTTTCTGCGCTTGCCAAGGGCACGGTCGGACCGCCGATCGCATGCCAGGCGGCAATTCCGCCGGCAAGCCCCTGCGCTTTGAGCCCGCGGCGGCGCAACTCGGCCACCGCATTGCCACTGACCTGGAAACCATAGACGCAATAAACGACGATCGGCCTGTCCTTGGGCATTTCGTCGGCCCAAGAGGCAATCGTCTCGGGCGCGCGCAGCAGCGCACCCGGCAGCATGTCGCTGCGTTTGGGCAGGTCCTCGGCCAGACACACATCGAGCAGGACAATATCTTCCTGGCGCTCGAGGCGGCTGCGCAAATCTTCCGCTGCCACCAGATTGTCATTTGTCGCGGGGACCGGGGCCTCGGCAAAGGCACTCTCCGTCCGCATCACACGTTTGTATCGCTCGGCGACGCGCTCCCAATGGATGTTCTTCATGAAGGCGTCGACATAGGCGCCAGCTTTCGCGCCGAAATCGATATGATAGGCATGCTCGTACATGTCGAGCGCCATGATCGGAATGCTGCCAGCCAGGCAATTGGTATGATCCTGACCCCATTGGATCATCAGGCGGCGATGGCGCTCCGACCAGGTGAGCAGCGTCCAGCCCGAACCGCCGGCCTGCGCCTTGGCACAGCCGGAGAACTGCGATCGCCAGGCCGCAACGCTGCCAAAATCCCGCTCGAGCGCGGCCGCCAGATCGCCGGCTGCATCCCCCGATCCGCCGAGACCGTCGAAGTAGATCTCATGCAGGATCGCCGAGTTCGCCGCGATCAGTTCCTCGCGCTTCAGGCCATTGATGTCGAAGACTGGAGCCGAGACCCAGTCGAGTTCATCGAGGCGATGTTCGATTGCGTTCAAACGGCGAACGGCACCGCCGTAATTATTCTCGTAGTGGCTCGTCAGCAGCTTCTCGGAAAGACCATCGAGATGCGGAGGCTTGAAGGGGAGCGGCATGATCCGGTGCAGCATCGTGTCCTCACTGGCGGAATTGCAACGACGAGGACGATACGCCCGAACAGAAAATGATACAAGTGTTGCAATTGTCTTTCTGCATGATACAGTCCTTGCGATGAACACAGATTCAACGACCGAGCAGCGCTGGCTGCTGCTGATCCACCAGTTGCCGAGTAAGCCAGCCTATTTTCGGGTTAAAATCTGGCGCCGCCTGCAGGGCATCGGCGCGGTCGCCGTCAAAAGCACGGTCTATGCGCTGCCGGCCAACGCCGAGACGCAGGAAGATTTCGAGTGGCTGCTGAAGGAGATCGTCGAAGGCGGCGGCGAGGCGATGGTGTGCGAGGCCCGGCTGATCGACGGCCTCTCCGATGCACAGGCGCGCGCACTGTTCGACGCGGCGCGCGACGAGGACTATGAGGCGATCGTCAAGGATGCCCGCGGTCTTGAAGAAAAGCTCGAGGCGGCATCGAGCGCGGACGAGATGGCAGAGATACGACCGCATCTCGTCCGCCTGCGCAAGCGGCTCGCAGAGATCGTGGCGATCGACTTCTTCGATGCCACCGCCCGCCTATCGGCGGAGGGACTGATCGCCGCGCTCGAGGCTCGGCTCGCGGAGGACGCCAAGATGAACAACGATCAGCAGAAGACGACACCACAGACGGCGGCGGACCTGAAGGGGCGGACCTGGGTCACCCGTCAGGGGGTCTATGTCGACCGTATCGCCTGCGCGTGGCTCATTCGTCGCTTCATCGATCCCGACGCCATCATCCGTTTCGTGCCGGGCAAGGGCTATGTCCCGAATGCAGGCGAGCTGCGGTTCGACATGTTCGAAGGCGAGATCACCCATGAAGGCGATCGCTGCAGTTTCGAGGTCTTGCTGACACGCGCGGATCTGACCGATCCCGCCCTGCAGGCAATCGCCGAGATCGTTCACGACATCGACCTGAAGGACGGAAAGTTCGGGCGCGAGGAAGCGACCGGCATTGCCAGCCTACTCTCGGGCATCACGGCGGCCAATCCCGATGACGAGCAGCGGATCACCCAGGGCAAGCCGGTGTTCGACAATCTCTACCAATATTTCCGCGCCAAGCGTGGCTGACGCACAGGAAACCGACATGAGCAAGATCGAACATCTCGGTACAGCGCCGCACCGATCCAACGATACGCCGGCGCACGGCATTTCATTCGGTGAAGCCACGCGCGTCTGGGCGCGCGTGGCTGCCTTGAGCTTCGGGGGTCCCGCCGGCCAGATCGCCGTCATGCACCGCATCCTCGTCGACGAGAAACGCTGGATCGGCGACAACCGCTTCCTCCAGGCATTGAACTATTGCCACCTGCTGCCGGGACCGGAAGCGCAGCAACTGGCCATCTATATCGGCTGGCTTCTGCACAAGACCAAGGGCGGCCTGGTTGCGGGCATCCTGTTCGTGCTCCCCGGTCTTGTCGCCATTATGGCGCTGAGCTGGATCTACGCGATCTTCGGCAATGTCGGCGCAGTCCAGGCCCTGTTCTTCGGGCTCAAGGCAGCCGTGCTGGCGATCGTGGTCGAAGCCGTGCTTCGGATCGGCCGGCGCGCTTTGAAGAACAATGTCCTAAGAGGACTGGCTGTGGCCGCCTTCCTCGCGCTGGCACTCTTCCATACCCCCTTCCCGCTTGTCGTTCTTGCAGCCGCCATTATCGGCTACCTCGGTAATCGGGCCGGATGGGCGGCATTTGCGCCCGGCGGAAACCACGCAAAGGCTGGCGGAAAACCGGTCGCCGATGCGGACACCGCCCTTGGCGAGGAAACGCCCCTACATGCGCGGCCCTCGATCGGCTGGTCGATCAGGATTGCCGGCACCTTCCTGCTATTATGGCTCGCCCCTACACTCGTCTTGTGGGCCGTATTCGGCTCCGCAAACATCTTCACGGATATCGGCTTCTTCTTTTCGAAGACGGCCGCCGTGTCGTTCGGCGGCGCCTATGCCGTCCTGTCTTACGTCGCCCAGCAGGCTGTCGACCATTATAATTGGCTCAAACCCGGCGAAATGCTCGATGGTCTCGGCATGGCCGAAACGACGCCGGGTCCATTGATCATGGTCACGCAATTCGTCGGCTTCATGGGCGCCTATCGCGCACCGGGTTCGCTCAGCCCCTTGCTTGCCGCAACACTCGGCGGATTGCTGACCACCTGGGTGACCTTCGTTCCCTGCTTCCTTTGGATCTTTCTCGGTGCGCCGTTCATCGAGAGCTTGAGGAGCAACAAGGCCCTGTCGGCGGCGCTCTCGGCCATCACGGCGGCCATCGTCGGAGTTATCATGAACCTTGCGGTGTGGTTCGCGCTGCATGTTCTGTTTTCTCAAACATACCCGATCCATGGGTTCGGGATCAGCTTCGACGCGCCGGTCTTAAGCTCGCTGAATATCGCCTCCTTCGTGCTGACACTTGGTGCGATGATCGCGGTGTTCCGTTTCAAGGTCGGCATGCTGACAGTGCTCGCCGCCTGCTCCGTCCTCGGCCTGGCCTATGGCCTGCTGATGGGCTGGGTCTGACGCGTGCGCGCCCCGCCCTACGATCAAAACCGTCAGCAATCCGGGGTCAGGACACCGGTGCAACGCAGTCGTCCGTCCACATATCTGTTTGCGGCCCGCGCGCTGCGCGACTTCGGCGATGGCTTCGTCGCAATCCTGCTGCCGGTCTATTTGCTCGTCTTGGGGTTCTCACCGCTGCAAGTCGGCGTGCTTGCGACGGCGTCCCTTTTCGGCTCGGCACTGTTGACCGTCGCTGTCGGGATCCTCGGTGCGCGTCATGATCTGCGCCGCCTGCTTCTCGCCGCTGCCTGTCTGATGGTCGCCACGGGTGGCGCCATGTCCGTCGTTACCGACTACGCGCTGCTGCTGGTGGTCGCCTGCGCTGGCACGATCAATCCATCGACCGGCAGTGTCAGTGTCTTCGTGCCGCTGGAGCACGCAGTCCTTGCTCGAAACGCCGGCGATCGCGATCGGACGACGGTGTTCGCGCGCTACAGCCTCGTCGGAGCGCTTGCAAGCGCTGTCGGCGCCCTTGCGGCGGCCCTGCCCGATGCCAGGGCGTTCGCCGGGCTTGGACAACTGACAGCCATCAAGCTGATGTTCGTGCTCTATGCGATCGTCGGCGTAGCCGGTACCCTGCTTTATTCCCGCGTCCCCGCCCGCCCACCAAATCGCGAGGCCAAGGACGTGGGCGCCGGGTTGGGTCCGTCGCGCGCTATCGTCCTGAAACTGGCAGCCCTCTTCAGCCTCGACGCTTTTGCCGGCGGCTTTGTCGTTCAGTCGCTGCTGGCGCTGTGGCTGTTCGAGCGCTTCAATCTTTCGCTGTCGGAAGCTGGGGTGTTCTTCTTCTGGACCGGGGTGTTGTCGGCCTTCTCGTTCCCGGTCGCAGCATGGCTGTCGAAACGGATCGGGCTGATCAACACCATGGTGTTCACCCACATCCCCTCAAGCATCGCGCTGATGCTGGCGGCCGTTGCACCGACCTTGCCTCTGGTTCTGATTCTGCTGACGATCCGCGCCGGCCTGTCACAGATGGACGTTCCCACGCGCTCCTCCTATGTGATGGCGGTGGTGACGGAGGCGGAACGGGCCGCGGCCGCAAGCTTCACCTCCGTGCCGCGCAGCTTGGCCGCCGCGGCGAGCCCGGCGCTGGCCGGTGTGCTGTTTGCCGCATCCTATCGCGCCTGGCCGCTCCTTATCTGCGGGTCACTGAAGACCGCCTACGACCTGCTCTTGCTGCTGCAATTCCGGCATCACAAACCGCCGGAGGAGCGCTGAAAGAAACCTGCGGCCCGTCGGGGGACTGGCGCGCTCTCACGCGCCGTCACCGCAATTCGCCGCGACCGGTCCGGGAACAGGTCGCAGATTGCACCGCCCCCTCATTCGGCACTCGTTAATGCTCCCATTGATGGCGTATAGGCCGGCATCTCACAACATCAATTCATCGTTGAACGTTGAGAAGCGACTTGCGAAAACGTAATCCGGCGATAGCGAAGAACGCTACTCCAATGCCGGCGAGTGCCAGCATTTGCGGCCATATGATCGCAAGTCCGGCTCCTCGATAAAGCACAGCTTGTGATAGCGCGACGAAATGTGTCGACGGAGAAAACTGCATTACCTTCTGCAACCAGTTAGGCATACTTTCCATCGGCGTCGTGCTTCCGGACAAAAGATTCATAATGATAAGAACCGGCATGACGATCAGCCCGAATTGCGCCATCGAGGTCGAAACAGTGGCGATCAAGACGCCAAGCGACGTCACTGAAAACTGGTAGAGGACGGCTGCGGCTACAAAGAGGCTTACAGATCCCGCGACAGGCACACCGAGCAGACGCTCAACCACGACGATGAGTGAGGAGATCGCGGCGACCACAATGACGAGACCGTTTGCCCATATTTTTGCAAGCATGATCTCGATCGGGGTGACCGGCATGACAAGCAGGTGCTCGATCGTTCCATGTTCGCGCTCGCGGATCAGTGCTGCGCCCGTCAAGATAAGCGAGAGCATGGTGATATTGTTGATCACCTGCATCACGGCCGTGAACCATTCGGACTTGAGGTTCCGGTTGAATTTCGCCCGCACGACAAGATTGATCGGCTGTGTCTGATCGGCTCCAGGTACTGCCGTCAGCACCTCCTGCAGGATGATATTCTGGATATAGGAGGCTCCGTTGCCGGCTTGCGACATCGCGGTCGCGTCGATGTCGAGCTGGACCGATGGATGGCGCCCGGCAATCACGTCCTGCTCGAATTTAGGTGGGATCTCGACAACAAAAACGAAGCGGCCCGCGTCCATCACAGCATCGATCTCGTCAGCATCGATCAATTCCGGAGACTTGAAAAAGGGCTGCAGCAAAGCATCGCGTAATCGTGCCGACAGCATCGAATGGTCCTCGTCGACGATCGCCACCGCGGCGTTCTCCACCTCGAATTTCGCGCCCGTCGCCACCGCGTAGATGGCAAAGGTAAATGTGTAGACGATCAGCACGACTAGGACAGGATCAGCCTTGAGGCTGTAAAGCTCCTTGATGCCGAGGCGAAGGATCCGGGAAAGACGGCCAGCCATATCACGCGCCCCTCTTTCGCAACGAAATGATGGCGGCGGCGATGAACCCAAGTCCAAAGAGGCCGATCACCAACATATCAAACCAGAGATCGGCAAAACCGAGCCCCTTTGCAACGACACCGACGCTGACCGGCTGATACCATGCCGACGGGAAAGCAAGCCCCATCAGTCGCGCGCCTCCCGAAAGCGAGGAGACCGGGACGAGCAGTCCAGAAAAATTCACTGCGGGAATAATGGCGATGATGGCTGTTGCAAAAATAGCGGCGACCTGACTGCGGACAAAGCTCGATATGAACAGGCCGAAGCCGGTCGTCGCAAAAACATAGAGCAATGACCCAGCAGCAAAAGTCAGGAGGGAGCCTTTGATCGGCACTCCGAAGACAATACGAGTGATCAGCGCAAGAAGAATGAAACTCAGGAAGGCGATCGCGACGTAAGGCAACTGCTTGCCAAGAAGGAATTCAATCTTCGTGACGGGCGTCGACTGAAAATTGGCGATCGATCCGGTCTCTTTCTCCTTGACGACACCAAGGGCGGTCATGATGGCGGGAATGAGCACCAACATGAGCACGATGACACTTGGCACAATGGCATTGGCACTTTTGAAAGCCTGATTATAACGAAACCGACTTTCAATCTCGATCGGATAGGCGGATGTAGCGCGACCGTTTTGACGGGCGGCATTGTCCCTCATGTAGCTCGTGGCGAGCCCTGAGACATATCCGCGCGCCGTCTCCGCCCGGAAAGGCATGGCGCCGTCAAGCCAGACCGAGACTTCCGGGTGGATCTGACGTATGAGATCCCTCCCGAAGTCGGTCGGAACCTCGATCGCCAGCTTCAGCTCACCGCTTTTGAGGCGAGTCTCGAGGTCATCGACGGAAGAGGCCACCGGCCGCTCCTCGAAATAGCGTGAACCTTGGAAGCTTTCCAGAAGTTGTCTGCTCTGAGCCGATTGATCCTGATCGAAGACCGCAAATGGCAGGCGCTCCACATCGAAGGAGATGCCATAGCCGAAGGTCAGGAGAAGGATTGCGGGACCCAGCAATGCGAAGGCTAGACGGGTGACGTCACGGCGTATCTCCAGGGTTTCGCGCCATGCATAAGCCCACAACCTGCGAAAATCAAAGATGCCGGGCTTCGAGACGAGTGCGGCTTGCGCCGGCGTTGCAATCGTAGACGTATCGTCCCGTCCCATTCCCGCCTCGGTGAGTACGTCGATGAAGACATCCTCCAGTGCCTCGCGACCGCGCTGCTTCTTCAGTTCCGTCGGACTGCCGACGGCAAGCACCTTGCCTTGGTGCATCAAGGAGATCCGATCACAGCGTTCGGCTTCGTTCATGAAATGCGTAGACAGAAAGATCGTTACCCCGTCTCGTCGTGAGAGTGTGAGGAGCGAACGCCAGAAACTGTCGCGAGCGACCGGATCGACGCCGGATGTCGGCTCGTCGAGTATCAATATTTCCGGCCGATGGATGACAGCGGCCGCCAGTTGCAGGCGCTGCCGCATGCCGAGCGGCAAGCTCTCGGGACGACTGTCGGCGACAGCTGCAAGTTCGAAGTCGCTCAGCATTTCCTGGACGCGAACCGTCGCATGCTCGGCCGGAATGCCAAACAACTGTGCATGCAGTACCAAGTTCTGGCGCACCGTGAGTTCACCGTAGAGAGAAAATGCCTGAGACATGTAGCCGACACGGCGGCGCGTTTCCAAATCTCCGGCTTTGAGCGGCTGACCGAAGAGGCGCGCCTCCCCCTCGCTTGCAGGAAGCAGACCCGTCAACATCTTCATGGTCGTAGTTTTGCCACTGCCATTCGAGCCGAGAAAGCCGAAAATTTCACCCTTGTCGATACGAAAGCTCACATGATCGACCGCCGTGAAGTCATCAAAACGTCTCGTAAGTCCCTCGGCTTCGATGGCGGGTACACCATCTCCGATCGGTCGCGGGACAACGACAATTGGCACATCTGCTCTGCGCACCTCCTCCGGCAAAAGCGCAACGAAGGCACCCTCCAGGGAAGATTGTCCTGCGCTCCGCTTAACTTCCGCAGGGCTGCCTGTTGCGATCAGCCGTCCGCCATACATTGCGGCAAGCCAATCGAAACGTTCGGCTTCTTCCATATATGCCGTCGCGACAATGACACTCATTCCCGGCCGCCGCGCCCGCATACGTGCGATCAGCTCCCAGAATTGCCGACGCGATAGCGGATCGATGCCGGTCGTCGGCTCATCGAGGATCAGAATATCCGGATCATGAATAAGTGCTGCGCAGATACCGAGTTTCTGTTTCATGCCGCCTGACAGCTTACCGGCGGGGCGGCCCCGAAATTGAGCAAGCCCCGTCATTTTGAGCAGCTCGTCCATGTGTTCCTGGCGCTCGCTGCGATCCATAGCAAAGAGACGACCGAAGAAATCAAGATTTTCCGCAACGCTCAGCGTCGGATAGAGATTGCGGCCGAGACCCTGAGGCATATAGGCAATGCGGGCACCGACGAGGCGGCGTTGACGCGCGTCGGACATGTCGCCGCCGAGGACGCGGATGTTCCCCTGTTGCAACCTTGTTGTACCGGCAGCGAGCGCGAGCAGCGTCGACTTTCCGACCCCGTCGGGACCAATTACGCCTGCCATGCAGCCGGACGGAAGAAGGAGGTCGACCCCGTCGAGCGCCAGTTTTTTTCCATAACGATGGGTGACGCCCGCAAGGTGGATAACCGCGCCAGTCATTGGGGCAACTTCACGGTGAGTTGCGGCGGCCAAGGGGCGGCCGGATCGGTGCGCACATAACCCACGCCGCGAACCCCTGTCTTCACCTGTGCTTCGTACTGCTTCAGCAAATCGGATGCGATACGAAGCTTGACACGGAACATCAGCTTTTCGCGTTCGTCATCGGTCTCTACCGTCTTTGGCGTGAACTGCGCCTCGGCGGCAACGAAGGAGATCATTGCAGGTACGACATAATCAGGTGCCGGATCGAGAATGATGCGCGCCTCATCGCCAAAAACCAGACGCCCAGCCACCCGAGCCGGCAAGAAAACCGTCATGTAGACATCCGCCAGATCCAGAAGCGTCGCGATCGGCGCGCCAGCTGCCACCACTTCACCCGATTGTACCAACTTGTATTCCACACGCCCTCGCCTTGGCGCCTTTAGGATCGCGTCATCGAGTTGAGAGCGAATGCGCGCCACTTCGGCGCGAGCTGCATCCAAGGCAGCTTGAGCCTCGTCACGACTTGCAAGCGCGGAGCGGGAGGCCGCCTCGGCAACGGTAAGTTGGCTGCGACGTAGGTCGAGTTGTTGCCGTGTACCACTGCCCGTGGCGCTGAGATTGAACGCTCGGTCGAGTTCCTGGTGCGCGAGTGTAAGTTCGCTGTCGCGCTGTGCAATGGTCGCCTCGGCACTTGCCACACCGGTTTCGGAACGCCGAACTTCCGCCTGAGCCCCCGAAAGCTGCGCGTCGAGTTCGGAGGTGTCCATTCGCGCAATGATCGCTCCTGCGTCGACGATCTGTCCCTCTTCGACTAGAACATCAGCGACACGACCGGCGAACTTCGCGGAGACCAGAACCTGTTGTGCTTCGATGCGGCCGTTGGACACCGCAATCCCAGCCGGCTGCTCGCTGCCGCGCAACTTGCTCCAGAGCTCTTGCACATGATCTTTCAATGTCGTTGCATCACGCGCTGCGGCATCGTGGCTTACCACATTTAAGGTCAGGATGACAGCAACGGCGAATAAAAGGGGGACGTGCAGTTTGTACAAGAACCGGCTCCCAGAGAACGGATTGGATGGGTGCTGCCGGCGTGGCGAACCACTTCGGCGCTACGTTCATTATTCGCGGGTGAGCCCGCCCATCATTGATGTAGGTCATCTGCGGAACGCAAACTCGCCGTCACTTGAGACATTGTTCGATACGATCCGTGCAAGAGAAGATTGTCGCCGGTGGCGGGAAAGCTTCGGTTAGGCACGAGCACAAAAGGGCCGACGGCTTTCACTTTCCTCAGTCAATCTTTTAGCGTCCGTTTAGCGTCGTCGTCAGATCTCGCTTTACATATGGCCTTCGATAGTCACTTTGAGCGACTGCGTACCGACACTCCGAGGCACCCTCAGGAGATAGCATCAGGCCTCAGCGGAATGTTGTGGCAACTGCTTGCCTCCAAGGTGGGGTGTTTGTGTTTAGCAACCTCACCTTGCCATAGCGCTGGTCGCTATCCACCCTCCTCATAGGATCTCCACAATGCCGGGATAACGCCCAGCACCACCAGCTCCTCCCCAGTCAAAGCTAATTTTGATGTCCTGTTTACTTCGGCCTTACATGTGGTCGCGGTCTGGGCGGACGGAGGCCAAGCCTCAGTAAAGGCGGATCGCGGTCAGTTTTCGTGGATGATGCCCGTCAGCGTATGCGAAGTTTGCGATCGACTTGATCAGGATCAAAGTCGATCACCGCCGTTTGATATCCACTCCGCCCCATCGGTATTCTCAATCTTTGGGAGAAAGTCATGGCTTCAGCCGACATCAAACCGGTCGTCTCGACTGCCCCCACCGCGACCAGTAGCAAATTGCGCCTTGGATCACTGACGGCACTCGTCATCGGCTCGATGATCGGCTCCGGCGTCTTCAGTCTGCCGCAGAACATGGCAACCGGCGCTGGCCCACTGGCGGTCACAATCGGCTGGGCGATCACCGCGATCGGTATGTTGGCCCTTGTCTTTGTGTATCAGTCGCTCGCCACTCGCAAACCGAACCTCAATGCTGGCCCATATGCCTACGCGAAGGCCGGTTTTGGACCGTTCATCGGTTTCAACAGCGCTTGGGGTTACTGGATCAGCGCTTGGATCGGCAACGTTTCTTATGCTGTTATCGTCTTTAGCGCGCTATCCTATTTCTTCCCATCCTTCGGAGACGGAAATACTTGGCAGGCCGTGCTTGGCGCGTCGATGCTGCTGTGGTTAATCCACGCGCTTGTCCTTGCTGGCATCCGCGAAGCCGCGGTCGTCAACCTTATTGTGACCGTCGCGAAAATCGCGCCGATCATATTGTTCATCGGCGTAGCAGTGGTTGCCTTTAAGCTGGACGTCTTCTCGCTCGATTTTACCGGTTTGGGAAATGCTGGCCTCGGCTCCATCACCACCCAAGTCAAGAGCACGATGTTGGTCACTCTCTGGGTCTTCATCGGCATAGAGGGAGCTAGCGTGTTTTCCGCTCGGGCGGAGCGGCGGCAGGATATCGCCAGGGCGACGGTCCTTGGCTTTTTCACCTGCCTCGCTCTCTATGCGCTCGTGTCACTGCTTTCGCTCGGTATTCTCAACCAGCCGGCGCTCGCCGCCTTGAAGAACCCGTCCATGGCTGGAGTGCTCGAGGCCGTGATCGGTCCGTGGGGCGCCATTCTTATCAATATCGCGCTTGTTGTCTCGGTGATCGGCGCCTTTTTGAGCTGGACGCTGCTCGCGGCGGAAATTCCCTTCGCTGCAGCGAAAGATGGCACCATGCCAAAGTTCTTCGCCCGGGAAAGCGAGCGCGGAGTGCCGTGGCTCTCCTTGTCGATCACCAATCTTCTGGTCCAGGCCTTCCTCATTGTCACGCTGTATGCCCACAGCACGTATCAGGCATTGTTTTCAATCGCCTCGACCGCCATTCTGGTGCCCTACATCTTCTCCGGCGCCTACGCGGCGAAGTTGGCCCTAAGCGGCGATAGCTTTGCTCCGGGCGAGCGGCGAATGGCTTCGATGCTCGTCGGGATCTTAGCAACGGTCTACGGGCTCTGGCTCGTCTACGCCGCCGGCCTGTCTTACCTGTTCATGTGCGCAATCCTCTATGCGCCTGGCATCCTGTTCTACGTCCTTGCGCGACGTGAAACAGGCCAACGAACCTTCCATCCGCTTGAGGCTCTTCTCGCGCTCGCCCTTGTCGCAGTGGCGCTCCTTGCCGCTTACGACATGTGGATCGGCATCGTCAGTCCGTTTTGACAGGATCAACATCATGAATATCTTGGGCGTTCATTCGGAAGTCGGTCGACTCCGCGAAGTCATGGTCCATCGACCCGATCTCAGTCTTAGGCGGTTAACCCCGGACAATTGCAAGGCTCTGCTCTTCGACGAAGTCTTATGGGTGAAACGTGCACGTCAAGAGCACGACATCTTCGTTGATGCCTTGCGCGAACGCGGTGTGGTCGTGCAGTCCCTGGGCGAGCTCCTCGCGGAAACGATGGCCTTGCCTGAGGCACGTCGCTGGCTGCTGGATCGCCGTGTCCAACCGGCTATTGTCGGACGCGACATGGTCGACGAGTTGCGCGGCTGGTTGAATGAAATGCCGTCCGATCGACTTGCGACCTATCTCGTTGGTGGTATCGCGCGCGCCGAACTACCGTTCGAGCCACTCGGACTGACTGGGCGGACGCTCGCGCCGCAGGATTTCGTGCTTCCGCCATTACCGAACCAGCTCTTCACCCGAGACAGTTCCTGTTGGATCTACGGCGGCGTTTCGGTCAATGCCATGTATTGGCAGGCGCGGCGCCCGGAGGCGGCGAACGTCGAGGCGGTATATCGCTTTCATCCGCGCTTCGACAGCGCCGGCTTCACTTTCGTCTCGCCCGAGGACTCGGTTGTCGAAACCAGTCTTGAGGGTGGCGACGTCATGCCAATCGGCGGTGGTGTCGTGCTCATCGGGATGGGTGAACGTACCACCCCGCAGGCCGTCGGCGCCTTGGCTCGAAATCTCTTTGCGAATGGCATTGCACAGCGCGTTGTCGCAGCCCTGATGCCGCGCGACCGCAGTTTCATGCATCTCGATACCGTCTTCACATTTTGCGATCGCGATCTCGTGACGATGTATCCTCCCGTCATCGATCGTCTGCGCAGCTTCTCGCTGCGGCCAGGCGACGCCGAAGGCTTGATCGACGTGAGAGAGGAAACATCTCCATTCACGAACGTCGTGGCAGAAGCGTTGGGGTTGAAGAGCTTGCGGCTCGTCGCGACTGGCGGCGATCACTACGAGGCAGAACGCGAGCAATGGGATGATGGGAACAACGTAATCGCCATCGAGCCCGGAACCGTCATCGGCTACGACCGCAACGTCTACACCAACACGCTCCTGCGCCGCGCAGGCGTCGAAGTCATCACCATCGAGGGCGCTGAACTCAGCCGGGGCCGCGGCGGCGGACATTGCATGACATGCCCTCTCGTTCGCGATTCCCTATAGCAACACAGGAGCCCATCATGGCTGTCAATCTTCATGGCCGCAGCATCTTGTCGCTCGACGATCTGAGCCCGGATGAGATCCGCTTCCTCTTGCGCCTGGCGGCCGATCTCAAGGCCGCCAAGCTTGGGGGCTACGAAGTGCCTCGCCTCACGCGGAAGAATATCGCCCTTATCTTCGAAAAGGATTCGACGCGCACCCGAACGGGTTTCGAGGTGGCCGCCTATGATCAGGGTGCGCACGTCACCTATATGGGTCCAACCGGCAGCCACATCGGTCACAAGGAATCGATGAAGGATACTGCCCGTGTCTTGGGACGCATCTATGACGCCATCGAGTATCGCGGTTTTGCGCAAAAGGCAGTCGAAGAACTTGCGACCTATTCCGGCGTGCCGGTCTATAATGGGCTCACCGATGTCTCGCACCCGACGCAAATTCTCGCTGACCTCATGACGATGCGCGAGTTCACCCATAAACATCTGTCAGATATGGTCGTTGCATTCCTTGGCGATGGGCGCGACAACGTGGCGATGTCGCTTGCCATTGGTGCTGCGAAAGTCGGGATCGATTTTCGCCTCGTCTCGCCGACGGCTCTATGGCCGGAGCAATCTTTTGCCGATCACGTGAAAGCGGAGGCTTTCAAGAACGGCGGCAAGTTCGCGTTGAAGGAGCACGTGGGTTCAGGAGTGCTGGGCGCCGATTTC
The DNA here is from genome assembly GCF_059803845.1 of Rhizobium sp. UFLA01-1127. NCBI lineage: Bacteria > Pseudomonadati > Pseudomonadota > Alphaproteobacteria > Hyphomicrobiales > Rhizobiaceae > Rhizobium > Rhizobium sp. UFLA01-1127. The sequence continues at coordinate 31,807 of NZ_JAUQTZ010000038.1, forward strand.
ATCTACACCGACGTCTGGCTTTCAATGGGTGAGAATGAAGCGGCTTGGGCTGAGCGCATCCAGCTTCTTTCTCCTTTCCGCGTCACCACTGAGGTAATGGCAGCGACGGAAAATCCCTATGCGAAGTTCATGCATTGTCTTCCGGCGTTTCACGATACCAAGACCGAAGTCGGCGCCCGCATCGCCAAGGAATACGGGATCGATTGCATGGAGGTGTCCGACGAGGTTTTCGAGTCGCGCGCCTCCATTGTCTTCGATGAGGCCGAAAATCGCATGCACACGATCAAGGCGCTGCTTGTCGCGACGATCGGAGGCTGACATGCTGATTGTCACTGCACTTGGTGGGAACGCGCTCTTGCGTCGTGGCGAGCCGATGACCGCCGAACATCAGCGCGCGAATGTCCGGCTTGCTGCGATGGCCTTGGCCGAGCTCATCCTCGCCGGCCATTCACTGGTCATCACCCATGGCAACGGTCCCCAGGTCGGCCTCCTGGCCCTTCAGGCAGCAGCACCCAATGGCGGCGCCTTTCCCTTGGATGTGCTCGGGGCCGAAACCGAGGGCATGATCGGCTATATGATCGAACAGGAACTCGGGAATATCCTGAAGGACAATCCGCTTGCAACCCTGCTGACGCTGGTGCGCGTGGACGAGCAGGATCCGGCCTTCTTGCATCCAACCAAATTCATAGGGCCGGTTTACGACGCGGCCACCGCCCGGCAACTGGCCAAAGAACGCGGCTGGCGGGTCGCGCCCGACGGCGAGAGCTGGCGTCGCGTCGTTGCCTCGCCAAAACCCTTAGGCATCGTAGAAGCAAAAGTCATCTCGCTGTTGGTTAGTCATCGCGTCACCGTCATCTGCACCGGCGGTGGGGGCATCCCGGTGATCCAGCGAAGCGACGGCAGCCTCGTTGGAATCGAGGCCGTGATTGACAAGGACGCTGCAAGCGCGCTCCTGGCAGAGCAGCTCAACGCCGATATGCTGCTGCTTCTGACGGATGTCGATGCCGTTTATCTGGACTACGGCACCCCCAGAGCCCGTGCCTTGGGTTGCATTGCTCCAGAAGCGATCTCCGATCAGCCGTTTCCTGCCGGTTCTATGGCACCGAAGGTTGCCGCCGCAGTCCAGTTCGCAGCGAAGATGGGCAGACCGGCGGGTATCGGCAGGTTGGAGGATGCAGTCGCTATCGTTCGTGCTGAAAAAGGAACATTCCTCGATCCGCAACTGTACAGCAAGAGGCTGTAGAATCCGCAGAGGAAGTCCGAGGGTTAACGTGGGACCCCACTGGGGCTAACTGTCATTGAATGACCAAAATATCGACAGAGGGATCGCGAATATGTTTTCGCCGAAACTGAGCACGCGCTCCCCCATATAGATAACGATGCCGACGAAGGGACGGTTCATACCTGGCCCTTCGTCTCGAAACCACCGCAGATGTTGAAAGTCTTTTGCTTCAACCGTAGTCGATGTCTTCATCTCGAAGCCGATAATCGTTCTGTCTGACTCAGCAAGGATGTCTATCTCGCGCCCCCTTTGCCTCCAATGATAAAGCCGCCATTGACGCATCTGATGAGGGAGGGATTTCCACATTTCATTGAAAACGAAATTTTCGAACAGGCCGCCGAGTGCGGTGGGATTCGCGCCAATATTGAAGCTCTGGGCGTTCATACTCCTCAAAGCCGCGACGACCCCAGTATCCACAAGATGGATTTTTGGTTGGCGTATGTCGCGCTTGGACTCTCCGGAGGTCCACGCAGGCAATCGTCGCAATAGAGAGAGCTTGGTTAAAATATCGAGGTAGGTCTCGGTGGTATTCCTTTGTAAGCTGATGTTTGAACATAGTTCGTCTATATTCAGCTCGTTTCCGACACGCGTTGCTAGTTGATCGATCATTCGCCTCATGGCGTCTGATTTTCTTATTTTTAAGATGTACGCAACGTCGCGCTCCACGACACTGTCAACGTAGTCTGTGTATCGATTTTGCCTCCAGCGCTCTTCCAGAGTTCGTATCTCGGGGAAACCGCCTGCGACTATCAAGTCGATGTATTGTACCCTGGACAACGTTTCTGGTTTAGGCAGGTCTAGCGGATCGGGACGGTCCTTCGTCGATGCCCAGTCGAGAATTTTTGCTGGCCCCATGCGCTTTGTTTCGGCGACACTCATTGGAAGCATCGTCATTGTATGAACCCGACCCGCCAACGAGTCCGCCACGTGCGCGGAAATGAAAACGTTGGATGAGCCTGTCAGGACGAACTGACCCATTGCTCGGTTTTCGTCCACGATTCTCTTCAACGCCAAAGCTAATTTCGTTGATCGTTGGGCTTCGTCGATAATGAGGGGGCCCGCTTTCGTCTCAGCCAAAAGGGCATCCAGCTGTCCTTTTGGATCAGCCTCAATAGCCTCAAGCACGCCTTCGTCATCTAAGGTGATGAATTTTCCAACGGTCAATAGATCACGTACCAGTGTCGTTTTCCCGACCTGACGCGGTCCAATAATGTTTACCACGCGCGCTGATGTAAGTGCGGCTCTAAGTTGGGGCTGCAGATGACGTGGGAGAAGGCTCTCATCCATTGACACTTCTTTTTCTCAGTAAACCGATATGGCGAAAGTTGTAATAGCGTATCGGCAAAAGTGTCAATAGGAGTTGGGTGAAAGTGTCAATAGAATGCCGGTGGAACCGTCAATAGCGCCCTGGTGGAATTGTCAGTACGCATTGGACTTCTCGGTCCAGACTTGGTCCTCGATGCGCTTCGCCGCGCCCCGCCAGTAGCCGCAAAGGTTTTCCGACGTCGTGCGGTGGGTGACGGTGCGCAGCACGTCGGCGAGTTGCCAACGCAACCCCACGTAGCGAGCGTCCTCCTTCCAGGCGACCATGGCCCATGTACTTCACCGAGAAGCGGTGGTGAATGCCGACGTACGAGCGCTCGACGCGGGCGAAGAAGCTCTCGATCCTGTTGGTGTTGGTCCCATCCTCGATCTGGTAGGCCTTGCTGTGGTTCACCCGCTGGAAGATCGCCAGCCCGACGAGATCGTCATATGAACCGTGTTGGTCTGCGGTCAGCAACGATTGCGGTTGGACATGATCGCGAACGGCCGCCCAGGCGACCTTGGGGTTTTCGTCGGAAACGACGGCGTGATCGTACGGTTCGGCGCGTCGAGATTGCGCTCGCGGATCTATTGAGTTGCGCGAAATTTTGAACCGCATTTTCATTTTCCGCTGACCCACCTTGCAAAATTCAACCCTTTGAAATGATTGATTATTATAAGTTTTCTCTGATCTTGGTCAAACGCGAAACCGGGTTAAATCATCACGGAAATTAACAGGTCTGCCCACAGCAGTGTTGGCCAACGGAAAACTATGCGCCAGCCCCTATGATGAGGGCCTTTTGAGGAGCAAACGTGCTCTCGCGCACCACGGAAATCTCGGCAATCACACCGGCAAGCACCGCACCCGACACGTTGGGACTGACAACCGTCGCTGCGATCGGCGGTCAGCCAGACGCTTCCCTCAACAAAACCCCATAACTTTCAGTCTGCCGACCGCGGGTTCCTGCATGAGAGGCTTTCGTACCCGGCTGAGACGTTGACCGGCTTTAAGCGCCGGTTCCAATTACATCCCGCAATTAATCACTTTTTTAACTATGTCGGCGAGGCTTGGACATATTTACTTGCATGTCTCCAGGGGGAAGTGGATGCCGCAGTTGCCAAAAAAAATAAAATCGATCGGCTTTCGCTCAGGCGCAGGAATGGCACTTTTGATCGCTGCCGTCTTATTGGTGGCGGTCGTTGGATTGCACGGTATAGGTGATCTTACCGGTGCAGTTTCGCAATCGGTCGACACATCGCGCGTCCTGATCGGTGTCGATGAAGCAAAAGGCGCTATAATTCAGTACATGGTCGATAAGGAAGCCGGGCATATTACAACCGCTTCCAAGGCGCTTGATGATGCGCGGTCCGCTTTAAACCGATTGGCGATTTCTGATGGCGAAAGGCAGCGCTTGTCAGATGGGCTGGACGCCATGAGCAATGCCGTCAAGGGGCTGGCAAATTCTCAGGACGCCGTCGAAAAGGCCGGAGCTCGGCTTCGCGATGCAACGGCCATGCTGCTGTCTTCCGCAGAGGCGGCGGAGAAAAATGCCCAGGATATGGCAAATCAGGCGGAAACCAACTCAGCCAATTCTCTCGTGACCTTCAACCGCATTCGGGTGTTGATGCAGAATGCCGGCAAATTCAACGGAGCAATCAAGGATCTGGCTCTGGCAATGGTTGGCAGGACTGAGCCGCAGGACAACGCAGCGGGTAAGGAGATTGAACAACTGGTTGCCCATGCCGAGGCCGATCTTCAGGAGGTCGCGAATTTGGGTGGAACACCCGATATCCAGCCCACCGTCACCGACTTGGTGAACGCATTTGCAGAAATCCGCCCCCGCATCCTTCAAAACAACGGCGCGTTAAACGATCATTCAAGCCCTATTTCTTTCGATTCCATCTCACAAAAAGCACGCAAACTCGATGACGCTCTCCAAAAATCCGCCGAGGTCGAGTTGGCATCGAAAAGTGATACCGACCAAGCACGTTCGAAAGCGCGTATTCTTTCTGGCACGGCCCGCAATCTGAGCAACACCTTAAAAGATACCTTGCTGCAGGTGGAACGTTACCGAGTGCAACCGTCGGAGAATACCGCGACCGCTGTTGCGGCGGGATTGAAAAAGTCCGAAGGTTTTGCCGCAATGCTGGCAAAGCTTGCCGGAAACGACGTAGGCGCCCAAATCGGGCAGCTAAGCAGCGCCTTCGACATAATCAAGAACAACTCCTCAGCCTTTCAGCGCGAAGCTTCATCGGTCGTCTCTACTTCGCAAAATTTGAGTGAGGGCACCGCGCATGTGGCTGGCGAAATCGCTCTTTTGTCGCGGGAGCAAAGTAGCAGCAGCACCGAGTGGATGTGGGCAGCGGGTCTGGCCAGCCTCCTTTTAGCCGCAAGCATCGCTTCGTTTATTTTCCGCTCGGTCGCCAGGCCTATGGTCCGTGTCGCTGACGCCATGACGAGACTTGCGAAGGGAGAAACGAGTTCCACTATCGGCTTGGTCAAGGCTGATAATGAGATCGGCGATATGATTAGTGCGCTACATGTGTTTCAAGATAACGATCGCGCTCGCGTAAATGCCGAAGAAGCGGCGGAAAAGGAAAGGCAGCAATCCGAGAGCAATCGGAAGCAACGAGAAGCTGAGCGCCTTTCAGACGCGATGGCGATGGAGCATGCCTTCGAAGAAATTGCGAATGGTTTGTCAGGACTTTCGAAGGGCGATCTCACGGTGAGAATGGGGACCGTCGATCAACGATACGAAAAGATCCGCGATCATTTCAATAGTGCTGTAGCGGCGCTGGAAGAAACAATCGACACTGTGATCGCAGCCGTCGGCACTATCAGGTCAGGATTGTCCGAAATATCCTCGGCCTCGCATGACCTTGCTGTCAGAACCGAGCGCCAGGCCGCTTCCTCCGAGCGGACTATGGAGGCCCTCGGAGATGTTTCGCGCGGAATCGCAGATACCGCAGATGGTGCCGCGCACGCTCGAGATACTGTCGCGATTACGATGGGGCATGCGGAAAAGGGAGGAGAGATTGTGGCGAATGCGATCAGCGCGATGGGCGAGATCTCCGCGTCTTCAGCTAAGATTGGAGCTATCATCGGCGTGATAGACGAGATTGCATTTCAGACGAATTTGCTCGCACTCAATGCTGGAGTGGAGGCTGCCCGTGCCGGCGAAGCCGGCAAGGGTTTCGCGGTTGTCGCACAGGAGGTTCGCGAACTTGCTCAACGCTCGGCACATGCCGCCCGCGAGATTAAGGTACTGATTTCCACGTCCATGTCGCTCGTTACGACTGGCGTGAAGCTGGTGGATGAAACCGGCGCTTCCCTCAAAGAAATCCGCCTTCAAGTGTCTGATACAAGCATGGTTGTCAGCCGAATTGCAGCATCTGGGCAAGAACAGGCAGTATATTTGCGCGAGGTTGCGGCGACGAGCGAAAGCATGAACCAAATCACTCAGCAAAATGCGGCAATGGTCGAGCAAACGACGGCCGCATCTCAGGGGCTTTTCCACGAAACGGAAAAGCTTGCCGAGATGATGGAGCAGTTCGTAACGAAGGGGAGTTGCTGGGACCAGCGCGCCTACTCTCTCGCCTCGTAGACAACATATCCCTAAACATGGGGTAATTGCGGTCGCGATGGCTCTGGAGACGACCGCCCCTGCGTTGCGAGTTCTTGCACCGTCGATTGCCTCCGACAACTGCGCCGCGTCGTCGGCAAGATGCGTGGCTGCCGCATCCTTGCGCCAGTCGTGGAAGCTGCGCTCGACACCGTCCAGCTCAATGAGGTAGAGGCCCATTGTCCGCATCGGATCGCGCGAGAGGGCCGCCCCATCAAATCCATCGGCCCGGAGCTCTTCGACAAACCGGTCGGAGGGACCGTCGACCCCTACCCCCGTCACGAAGCCCACTGGCCGTCTCACCCGGCAAGTGCGCCATATGCCATGCTGTATTGAACGTGTCACCGGCGTAACCGAAGCGGAACAGGTTCGCACTATCAGGGCGCCATTTCAATCATCGCCTCGCCGATGGCGACAATCTCTCTCGATGCAAACTCGATCATTCGGGGCACCCTCAACTTTTCTCGAGATCGTAGATGCGCCCTGTGAGCCACGCGGGCCAGTCCCGTTCGAAGAAGGACCTGGCGCTCTCGTCGAACGTCCGGTTCTGACGGGTGTGGATATCGAAACCTCCGGTGCCCATTCGCACCACAATCTGTTCCTGACGGTGCTCGTCGCGCTCCTTGCGGAAGCGAAACGCCTCGAGCGGACCCGACTTGGAAAGAGGCAAGGATTCACCGTTGCGATCACAGATCGCGCGCGCGCCGCGGCTACCTCCGCCGTTTGCGATGAAGAAGTCCAAGGCGGCCAGGACGGCTTCGGATGCGATCGCCATCTGGCACCATTGAACGGCGCGGGCCGCCTCTGCGGCCCGGTCGTAGGCTATCCCATGCGTGCTGATGCTCTTATTGAGCAGCCGTGCCTCCTGCAGCGCCTCAGCGACGCTGCGCGGATCGCAGATCAAGCCGGCCTTATCGCTCATGCGCGCCTGCACTTCGGTTCGGATTGCCTTTACGGACAGTTCACTGTCGGAGCGAAGGAGCGTGCTGATTTCGGCCATACCCTGCTCGGCAGCAATCCTGATGTCTGCTTCAGGAGGCATCCGGGCTTTCCCGCTGGCAGATATGTGCTCCGCGACGCGTGTCCCGAAAACTTGCCCGGCATTGAGTGCGGCACCGCCGGGACGCGTAACACCATGGGTTCCGGCGGCCTCGCCGATTGCGTAGCAACCGGCAACGTTGCTACGGCCCCAAGTATCGACCATGATCCCCCCGTTCATGTGCTGGTTGTTCACAGCGAACTCCAGGGGCTGTTCGGCTATATTGATTTTGTAGCGGCGGTAGAGTTCGATCGAAAGCGGGTTCATGTGCCGAAGGCGATCGATCGGCATCTCCTGGCGCGCGCCTGCATTTCCAAGATACTGGCTGACATCACGGTCGAGCCGTTCCAGCGAGAACGGCAGGTCGCCGGGGACAGTCAGCGGGTTCCTGTTGAAATCCATGAAAACCTGGCGGCCGGCAATGCTCTCTCGATAGATGGCGAGATCCACGAGGCTCGATCCGAAATCGAGCATGCGGGTGGAGTGGAATGGCCATTGGTAGCCCTTGCGGAATACGTTCGATGCCAACTCCTGGGTGGTCCGATAGTACTCCGCGAGGAAATGATGCTCGTTTCCGTCTGCGTCCACCGAAAAGATATGGGGAATGGCCTGCACGTAGGTGCCGGAAAGATTCCACGGGAATCCTTCCCGGCGGGTGCCGATCCCGAACTGGCTCTCCGTCAGATTCACCAGCTCGATGCCCGCCTCAAGGGCCAGGCCCAAAGATCCGAAGCAGCCGTTCGGATAGACACTGTCTCGATAGAGTTCTCCGGGTCCGCCGGCCGCGAGGACCAGAACGTTGCAGACGAAGAGAGCCAAGCCGAGGGGATTGTTCTCGCATCGATCGCCCGCCTTCATGACGAGCGCGCCGCAAATTCGGCTTTCGGGCCCCCGCTCCTCCTTCAGTATCTTCACGACCGTCGCGTGGTTGTAGAACGGGATCCCAAGACGTATCGCCTCTTCGGCGAGCACCTTGACCATCAGCCTCGACGTTCTTGGTCCGCAGCTCGTTGCGCGACCGACCTCGTCGTGGTCCGTCTGATATCGCAACGTCCCGCCAAGCGGCTCCTGCGGAAGCGGCAGGCCCAGGAACTGCAATGACGCCATCATGCGTGACGACCCGACGGCCTCGACGTAAGCCGTATCCTCGTCCATCGCGCCGCCCGCACGGATCGCGCGGGCCATCGCCTTATAATTATCGCCTTGGTCCGCGGTATTGGCGGTGTGCAGCGTCTGCTTGTCGGAGCCGGAACAGGCGGACGTGCCGCCCCAGGCGCTTTGGCTGACGATTGCCACATCGTCGCCGCGCCGCTTCAGTTCGACGGCCGCGCGCAAGCCCGCCGCGCCAGATCCGACGATGACGCAGCCGGCCCGATAGACGGGCACGTCGGTGCCTGCGAGGCGGACTGTCTCCGAGGACACGGCTTCGGGGGACAGCCGCGGCATGTCGACATCCGTCAGCGCGTCGAGGATGTGTTGCGGGACATCGATGGTCATTGGCGCAGGTCCTTGCGAAGTCTTGGATCAGGAGAGCGGAATGTCGACCCAGCGCTTCAGGCGCGAGGACTCCATGCAGGCATCGACGATCTGGCAGATATGATGACCGTTCTCGAACGTCGGCCACATCGGCGTGTTCGTGGTGATCGACTTCACCACCTCGGCGGCTTCGATAATCTTGCTCTCGTTGTAGCCGAGGGCGAAGTTCGGAAGCGGCAGGAACGCCCTGAAGGTCGGGTTTTCGGGTCCGACATCGATCTCGCGAAAGCCGCTTCGGCCCGGTCGGTCGTCGTTCGTGTAAAAGCGAAGCCGGTTCACCTCATCATAGGTGTAGGCGATGCTGCCCTTCGTTCCATAAATTTCGTAGGTCTGCATGAACTTGCGGCCGGTGGCGACGCGGCTGAAGTCGACGATCCCCGCAGCGCCATTCTCGAAGCGGCAAAGCAGGTTCGTGGCGTCGGGATTGGTAATCTCCGCCCACTTTTCATCGCCCTTGAGCTTGACCTGCTCGCCATATGCAAGCCCTTCCACCACAGGCCGCTTGGTCGTGACGATCAGGTTGTCGGCAATCAGAGAGCTGACGCGACCGACCAGGAACTCCATGAAGCTGAAGATGTGTGAGCCGGTGTCGCCGACGATACCCGTCGGCGCCAGCTTGCCGTCGGCGCGCCACATGAATGGCGCCATCGGGTCGCCGTACATGTCGACGTGCTGACAACCCTTGAACATCTTGATCTCGCCGATTTCCCCCGCCTCGATGATTTCCTTGGCGAGGTCGTGGACCGGATTACGAGGGAATGCGTGGCCGACTCTCGTGATGACGCCCTTCTCTCGGGCGATATCGGCAAGCTCGCGAGCCTCTTGCGCCGTATTCGCCAGCGGCTTCTCGCAATACACGTGCTTGCCGGCGATCAGTGCGGCCTTCGCCACTTCGTAGTGCAGGCTGTCTGGCAGGCATATGTCGATCAGATCGACTTCCGGATCGTTTACCGCCTGCTGCCAGTCCTGCATGATCATCGCGCCGGGAGCCCGTCGGGCAAGATCTTCGGCCGCGGCGGGGTTTGCCTCGACGATAGCGACGACGCGCGCGGTCCCTCCGGAGGTGCCGAGGAAATGAGGGAACGTCTGGTAGGCCATGGTGTGAACCTTGCCCATCCAGCCCGAGCCGCCCAGCACAGCCACCTTGATTTCGCCCATTGCGAACACTCCTCTTTAAGCCGACCCGTTTAGGACCGGTCGCTGAAATTCATCTGTTCCCCGCGGTCGCGGAGGCGTGACGTGTTTCCTGCCGGCCTACCGGACGCCGGCTCGTGCCCTCGGGCGCGTATCGTTGCGCTCGTATGAAAAGATTGCCGACGGCAGCGGTGGCAGGCCACGAATGAGGTCTGCTCCCTTCTCGCCGACCATGATCGTCGGAGCGTTGGTGTTGCAGGAAGGAACCCGCGGCATGATCGAGGAATCGCAGACGCGCAGCCCTTCAAGCCCATGGACCTTGAGATCGAGGCCGACGACAGCGTCGTGCCCCGTACCCATCTTGCATGTCCCGACGGGATGGTGGTCCGTCTTGGCGTTGGCGCAGCCGTATTCGAAGAGCTGCTCGTCGGTCATGACCTTCGGGCCGGGAAGGCGTTCGGCCAATACGAACGGCTTGAGGGCGTCCTGCTGCATGATTTCGCGCGCAATCTTCAGGCCTTCGACAGACATTTTCCTGTCGTGCGGGTCCGACCAGTAGTTCGGATCGATAAGGGGCGCCGCTGCTGGATCGGACGAAGACAGACGGACCGTGCCGCGCGACCTCGGGTGAAGGTATGCGGAGTTCAGCGTGACGCCTGCATTCTTCAGACGCTCGACACCAGCCTCGATGCCGGATCCGAGGCCAAGATGGAACTGGATATCCGGCGAACGGGCATTAGGGTCGGCGTACCAGAAGCCGCCTGTCTCGAAGAGCGACGATGCGACCGGACCGGTACGGAAGAGCATGTACTCCATGCCCGCCCACAGGGTGCGATGCAGCTTCGCGACACCGTCATAAGTGTGGTCGCCGGTGCATTCGGCGATGACGAACAGATCGAGATGATCCTGCAGGTTACCGCCGACGCCCGGAAGATCGTGAAGGACTTTCAAGCCGACTGAACGCAGGTGATCACCGGGGCCGATGCCCGATTGAAGAAGAAGCTTCGGCGAGCCGATCGCTCCCGAGGAAACCAGGACTTCCCGCTCGGCGCGGACGATCTCCAGGCCACTTCCGCCTGCGATCTCGACGCCTACGGCGCGGTTGCCTTCCAGCACGATGCGCGAGACGCGCGCCCCGGTGCGGACCTTCAGGTTCTTGCGGTTCTTGATCGGCGAAATATACGCCATCGAGGCCGAAGAACGGCGATGGTCGCGCTGGGTGACTTGATAGAAGCCAACGCCCGCCTGCTGCCGGCCGTTGAAGTCGGGGTTGTAGGGAATACCCAGTTCCTGCCCCGCACGGATATAGGCGTCGCAAATGGGCAGCGGCGCGGCCGGCATGGATACGCCAAGCGGACCGCCATAGGAATGGTAGTCGTCTGAGAACCGCTGGTTGTCTTCGGCGCGTTTGAAGTAGGGAAGGATCGAGCGATAGTCCCACCCCTCGCAACCGTCTTCGCTCGCCCAAAGATCGTAGTCAGCGGAATTTCCGCGCGTGTAGAGCTGCGCGTTGATCGACGAGCCGCCACCGATGACCTTGGCCTGCGTATACCTGAGCACCCTGCCGTTCATGTGCTTTTGAGGCAGCGTATGCCAGCCCCAGCTCGCAACGCCCTTCGTCATCTTTGCAAAACCGGCAGGCATATGAAACAGCGGGTTCCAATCGCTGCCGCCCGCTTCCAGCAGGAGCACGTTGACGTTTGAATCTTCGCTGAGCCGGTTTGCAAGCACGCACCCGGCCGGACCAGCTCCCGTGATAATGTAGTCGAAACGCATTTTGCTAATCCTATTGGATGCTAGGGAACGATGGGTCCATGTCGGCATTGATCGTCACCGGAGATCCTTCGACGCTATGTGGTCCGCCACGCGAAGCGCCTGGCTCGCCACCGTCAAGGCGGGATTGACCGCGGCCGATGTCGGCAGGAAACTGGCGTCCACGACGAAGAGATTGTTGTGGTCGTAAGAGCGGCAGTATGGGTCCAGAGGCGCGGAGGCGGGATCATTTCCGATCCTGACGGTTCCGCACTGGTGCGACGGGGTGCGCTTGTCGAATGCTCTCGCAAGCACGATCGGGAACCCGATCGACTTCAGGATCTGTTTCAGCTTCGCGACGAGTGCGAGATGAGCTTCCCAGTTTGTCCGTTGCCATTGCAGGATGATGCGATCGCCATCGACCAAGACGCGGCTTTCCGGATTGGGTATGTCCTCGCTCATCGCATAGAAGTCGATTGCGTGCCCCGTAACAAGATTGAGCAGCCATTCCGGCGCGCTTGGGAGAGATCCCTTGAGGATTTTGGCGGACACCCGTCCGAGAAGCTGCACGTTGCCGAGGGGAAATCCGCCCTCCCCGTCTGAAAGATAGAAGTCGTTGAATGCGAACGTCTTCTGATAGATGGACGTGTTCCGGAATGTCGGCGATACGCCGATTACGGCCGAAGAGTTATGGTTCATGAAGTTGCGCCCGACCTGGTCGGAAGAATTCGCAAGGCCATTCCTGTAGCGGTCGTTCGCCGAGCGCAGCAGCAGGACCGACGACTGAACGGCACCGGCAGACAGGATGACGATTTTCGGGGCCACGGAAAGCGTCTGTCCGTTCCTCACATAGAGGACCTTCTTAATCTTGCCGCCTTCACCGGTCTCCAGCCGAATCACGCGCGAGTTCGTTTGCAGGACGACATTCGGATGCTTCATCGCGATGGAGAGCGCCGCCGTTTCGGCATCCATCTTGCCGTCCCTGGAATTCGGATGAGCGTCCCACGGTGTCTTCGCCTTGGCCAGCCAAGTGTCGATGTCGATGCCAAGTGGTAACGAAGATGGATGCAGCCCCTTCTTCTTGAGACGCGCTCTCACATCGGCAATGGGAGCTTCGTCCGGAACCGGCGGGTATTCATATCCGAGCGAATGGTGCGGCTCTGTCGGGTCTTCGCCAAGGGCGCCGCGAACGTTGTACATGCGCTCCGCACGGCTATACCAGGGCTCCAGGACCTCGTATGGAAAGGGCCATGCCGGGGAAACGCCTTCCCGATGCTTGAGAACCCCGAAGTCCTCCTTGCGGTATCGGGACAGCACCGCGCCATAGAATTTCGAGTTGCCGCCCACATTGTAGTAGTTGCCGGGATTGAAGCCTGTTCCATTGGCTTCGTACCATGTCTCCTTCGGTCGGAAGTGTCCGCGTTGGAAGATCGCTTGCTGGTCGCGATTGACCGGCAGGTCGGCAATGTGATCGCCCGCTTCCAGGATGAGAATCTGGGCGCCGCTCGCGGCCAGACCGGCCGCCACGGTCGATCCGCCCACTCCTGAGCCGATGATGACGATATCGGGTGTGACGTTCATTTCAATTCCCGCCCTTACGCGATCCGGATCTGGGTCTGCGGATCGAAGAAGACGGCCTTGTCGAGATTGAAGGCGAGGCGTGCCGTCTCACCTGCCTTGATCCGGGCATCAGCCCGCAGGCGCGCCACGACTTCCTTGCCGCCCAGCTTGGTGACCGCGAAAGTATCCGATCCGGCCGGCTCGACGACCTCGATAAGGCAATCGTTTTCCGCCACGCTCCGGGCATTTCGGTCGGCGCCTTCCGGGTCGGTCAGGGCTTCGGGGCGGATGCCAAAGATAACATCGCGATCCGCATAAGCCGCCAGCGACGCCATGTTCAGCGCGATAGGGAGCTTCATAGCCTCTCCCGCTGCTCGCTCGAGCGAAACGGCGAGGCCGTTCGACCCCTTCAGGATCTTGCCTGAAAGCAGGTTCATGGCCGGCGATCCCATGAAATCGGCAACGAACATGTTTGCCGGATTATTGTAGATTTCCGCGGGCGTGCCGAACTGTTGGACAATACCTTCCTTCATGACGGCGATCTTCGTCGCAAGCGTCATGGCCTCTATCTGATCGTGCGTGACGTAGACGATCGTCTTGCCGGTCGTCTGGTGAAGGCGCTTGATTTCGGTCCGCATATCGACGCGAAGCTTGGCATCGAGATTGGAGAGCGGCTCGTCGAAGAGAAACAGCTTCGGGTCACGGACCAGCGCACGGCCCATCGCTACGCGCTGCCTTTGGCCACCCGAGAGCTGGCTCGGCTTGCGGTCGAGCAGATGGCCGATCTGCAGCACCTTGGCGACCTTGTCGATCGCCTGCTTGCGTTCTTCGGCAGGGACGCCGCGCATTTCCATGCCGAAGGCGATGTTTCCCGAAACCGTCATGTTCGGATAGAGCGCGTAGCTCTGGAACACCATCGCAATGTCGCGCTTCGATGGATGCAGGTCGGCGATGCTGCGGTCTTCGACGCGAATATCGCCTTCAGTGATCGTCTCGAGACCGGCGATGGTGTTGAGCAGGGTCGACTTGCCGCAGCCGGACGGACCGACGAGCACGAGGAAGCCGCCCTTTTCCAGTTCGAGGTCGATGCCCTTCAGGATTTCGAGGGCGCCGTAGCGCTTTCTGAGACCGGAGATATTGAGAAAGGCCATTATGATTATCCTTTGACAGCGCCCGCCATCAGACCGCGAACGAAGTAGCGGCCGGCGACGATATAGACGATGAGGGTCGGCATGGCGGCGATCATCGCGGCGGCCATGTTGACGTTGTACTCGACCACGCCGGTCGAGGTGTTGACGACGTTGTTGAGAGCAACGGTCATTGGCATCGAGTCGCCCGAGCCAGCGTAAGCCGACGCAAACAGGAAGTCGTTCCAGATATTGGTGAACTGGTAGATGACCGTGACGACGATGATCGGCAGCGAGTTCGGCAGCATGATGCGGCGGAAGATCTGGAAGAAGCTTGCACCGTCGACCTGGGCTGCGCGCACGAGCTCGTTCGGAAATGCCTCGTAGTAGTTGCGGAAGAAGAGCGTCGTGAAGCCGAGACCATAGATGACGTGGACGATGACGAGATTGACGGTCGAGTTGCCGAAGCCCAGCGACATGCCGATCTCGTTACGCAACGTCGCTCCGAACCGACCGAGGTTGCCAAGGATGGTCGCCATGGGAAGGAGTACCGACTGGAACGGAATGAAGCAGGCAAACAGCATCAACCCGAAGATCAGCGTGTGGCCTGGAAAACGCCACTTCGTCAGAATGTAGCCGTTCAACGCGCCCATAATGGTGGAGATCGCAACGGCCGGCACGACCATCTTGATCGAATTCCAGAAGTAGCCCTTGATGCCTGTGCACGTCAGACCGACACATGCCTCGCCCCAGGCCTTGAACCAGGGATCGATGGTCGGCGACTGCGGCAAGGCCAGCATGTTGCCGTTCTGGATCTCGTCCATCGTCTTGAACGAGGTAACCAGCATGACGAACAGCGGCATCAGGTAGAGGATCGCGAATATGACCAGCAGACCATAGATGATCGTGCGGCTGATCCATCGACTGCTGGCGATGCTTTGCGACGGTGAAGACGGGGTGGAAATCGTGGTCATCGCGCCTTCTCCTTCAGTTCGGAATAGAGGTAGGGAACGATGATCGCGGAGATCGTCATCAGCATGATGATCGCGCTTGCGGAACCGACGGCCATCTCGTTGCGCTTGAAGGTGTATTCGTACATGAAGTTGGACGGCAGCCACGCCGAGCCGCCAGGCCCGCCGGAGGTCAGAGCCACGACAAGGTCGTAGGACTTGATCGCCATATGAGCAAGCACGATGAAGGCCGACAAGAAGACAGGACGCAGCAACGGAATGACGATGCGGCGATAGAGCTGACCGGTCGTCGCGCCATCGATCTGGGCGGCCTTCATGATCTCGCTGTCGATGCCGCGCAGGCCCGCAAGGAACATTGCCATGACGAAGCCGGAGGCCTGCCATACGCCGGCAATGACGACGGTATAGATGACGAAGTCCTTGTTCTTGATCCAGTCGAAATGGAAGCTCGTCCAGCCGAAGTGATGCAGCGTCTGCTCAAGGCCGAGACCCGGATCGAGGAACCATTTCCAGGCAACGCCGGTAACGATGAAGGACAGCGCCATCGGATACAGGAAAATCGGTCGCAGGATGCCCTCGCCACGGATCTTCTGATCCAGCAAGATCGCCAGAAACAAGCCGAGTGCCAGGCAGATGCCGACATAAAGCACGCCAAAGATGCCCATGTTGGTGATGGACGTGTACCAACTGGACGGCGGATCGCTTTCGAAAGTCCAGCGCCACAGGCGCTGGTAGGCACGCGCGCCGGTCAGGGCGTAGGATGGAAAGGTCTTCGAATTCGTGAAGGACAGATAGGCCGTCCATGCGATAAAGCCATACACGAAGATGATGGTAATCGCGAAGCTTGGGGCAAGCACGATCTGCGGAAGCGCGTTCTGCATCCGCGTGCGTATGGACGTGCGCTTCCCGCGCGCGAGAATTGGTTCGGTGGTAGCGACAGTGCTCATGATAGGCATCCCTTCGGGGCGGGGCTCGACCGGGCATCTTCCCCGCGATTTCCGCGGGGAAGACTTTCAGCCGCACTTAGCGTGCGTCGTCGATTGCCTGGACGAGTTGCTTGACAGCTTCGTCCGAGGTCTTGATCTGGCCATGGACGAATTTCGAGACGACGTCCTTGTAGGCGTTTGCGATTGCCGGAGGCGCGCCATAACCTTGCGCCAGCGAACCGAACAGCGTGCCTTTCTCGTTGGCAGCCTTCAGGTCCGCGATGCCCTTCTTGCCGCAGGCGTCGAAGTCGGTATCGGGAACGTCGGTACGGGCAGGAACCGAGCCCTTTACGACATTGAAGGCTGACTGGAAGCTCTTCGACAGTGTCGCCGTTGCAAGCGCAACCTGCGCCGCCTTGCGATCGTCAGGCACGTTGAACATGCCGAACATGTCAGAGTTGTAGATCACGCTGCCTTCGGTGCCGGGGAAGCGATAGCACAGGAAGTCCTTGTTCGGGGTCTTCTTGGCGGCAACGAATTCGCCCTTGGCCCAGTCGCCCATGACCTGCACGAGCGCATCGCCCTTGATGACCATCGCGGTCGCGAGGTTCCAGTCACGACCGGAGAAATTCGGGTCGACGTACTTGATGATCTTGGCGAGATTGTCGAACGATTTCTTCATCGTGTCCGACTTCAGCGCCTCCTCGTCGAGGTCGTTCATCGCCTTCTTGTAGAACGCGGGACCGCCGGTCGCCTCCACGATCGAGTCGAACATCGTCGCTTCCTGCCAGTTCTGTCCGCCGAGAGCAAGCGGAACGACGCCGGCGGCCTTCGCCTTGTCGAGCAGTGCGATCAGGTCGTCGAACGTCTTCGGCTCCGTGCCGCCGATCTTGTCCATGACGGCCTTGTTGATCCACAGCCAGTTCACCGAGTGAACGTTGACTGGGGCTGCGACCCATTTGCCATCGTATACGGCAAACTTCTGCAGCGCCGCCGGAACAGACTTGTCCCAGCCTTCCTTTTTTGCGGTTGCGGTCAGATCACCCATGACTCCGGCCTGGGCATAGTCGAGAACGGTATAGCCGAGCATCTGTGAGGCGGTCGGATAATTGCCGGCAGCAACCATCGCTTTCAGCGCGGTCATTGCAGCGTCACCGCCACCGCCTGCGACCGGAACGTCCTTCCAGGCGTAGCCTTCCTTGGCCAGGTCCTGCTTCAGAACATTGAGTGCCGCAGCCTCGCCGCCCGACGTCCACCAGTGCAGCATCTGCACTTCTTTCACGTCAGCGGCGTGTACCACAGCGGTGGCACCAGCAAATGCAAGTGCGATCACAGCGGTAGATGTTAGAAACTTGCGCATTGAATCCTCCCAGTGCAAGTTTGAGGTGCGGGACCCATTCCCGCACCGATCACCCGCCCTCCTCGGGCGTAGTCCTTTTGCCGGCTTAGCCCAGCGTTCCCTTCTTCGGCATCCACCAATTCGTCCTGGCGCCGATGTGCATGTTGAGCGTCTTGGTCTCGGTGTAATCCTCGACGGCATGGCGGCCCAGCTCGCGGCCGAGGCCGGACTGCTTGTACCCGCCGAACGGAAGTTCCGAAGCACCGTCCATGAAGGTGTTCATCCAGACTGTCCCGGCGCGAACCTTTCTGCCGATCGTCAGGCACGTGTCGAAGTCGCGGCTCCACACACCGGCCGAAAGGCCGTAGTCGATAGAGTTTGCGATCTCGATCGCTTCAGCGGTTGTCTCGAATGTCAGAACGGAAAGGACTGGCCCGAACACTTCCTCGCGCGCAACGGCCATGTCCGGCGTGACAGCTTCGAGAATGGTGGGGGCCATGAACTGCCCCATGCCGAAATCAAGCGCTTCACCGCCGTGAGCGATCCGCGCGCCGCTGCTCTTGGCGCCGGTCAGGTAGGTGTTGATCTTTTCCAGGTGCTGCCGCGTGATGATGGCGCCGACCTGAGTGCTTGGATCGAGCGGATCGCCAACCTTGACGTCCTTCGCCAGCTCGGCAACGCGCTTGACGACGTCTGATGCGATGCTCTTGTGCAGGATCAGTCGAGAGCCGGCATTGCAGCATTCGCCTGCGTTGAAGTAAGCGCCGAATACGGCAGCGTCGATGAAGGCATCGAGATCCGCGTCTGGGAAGACGATCTGCGGGTTCTTGCCGCCGAGCTCGAGCGAGACCTTCTTCAATGTCTGGGCAGCATTGGTCATCGTCAGCTTGCCCACCCCCGTCGAACCGGTGAAGGACACCATATCGACATGCGGATGCGTTGTCAT
>NZ_JAUQTZ010000039.1:0-49727 GCF_059803845.1 Rhizobium sp. UFLA01-1127
GTAGAAGGATGCTCTTCATGCCGAGCGCATCGGCAACCAGGCAGGCATGCTGGCCGCCTGCACCGCCGAAGCAATTCAGCGCATAGCGCGTCACGTCATAGCCGCGCTGCACCGAGATCTTCTTGATTGCCTCGACCATATTGGCAACCGCGATGCGGATGAAGCCGTCGGCGACATCTTCCGGGCTGCGGCCATCGCCGATATCGGCTGCGAGCGCCGCGAACATGGCCCGCACCGTCTCGACATCGAGCGGTTGATCCTGATTGGGGCCGAAAATGGACGGGAAGAATTCCGGCAGCAGCTTACCGGCCATGACATTGGCGTCGGTGACGGCCAGCGGCCCGCCGTTGCGGTAGCAGGCGGGACCCGGAAAGGCGCCGGCCGAATCCGGGCCGACACGGAAGCGATCGCCATCGAAATGCAAGATCGAGCCGCCGCCCGCGGCAACGGTATGGATCAGCATCATCGGCGCGCGGACACGAACACCGGCCACTTCCGTTTCAAAGGCGCGCTCATATTCGCCGTCGAAATGCGCCACGTCCGTCGAGGTGCCGCCCATGTCGAAGCCGATCACATGGGCAAAGCCCGCCTGTTCGCCGGTCTTGGCAAGCCCGACCACGCCACCGGCCGGGCCGGAAAGGATGGCGTCCTTGCCCTGGAACATATCGGCGGCCGTCAACCCGCCCGACGACATCATGAACATGACGCGCGCGCCGGTGCGCTCGACATCGAGCTCATCGCAGACCTGGCGGATATAGCGGCCGAGGACCGGCGAAAGATATGCATCGATGACGGCGGTATCGCCGCGGCCGACGAGCTTGATCAGCGGCGAAACTTCGTGACTGACGGAGACCTGCTCGAAGCCTAGGGATCTCGCGATGCTGGCAACGGCAGCCTCGTGCGCCGGGAATTTATATGCGTGCATGAAGACGATAGCGACTGAGCGATAGCCCTTGCCGAGCAGATCACGCAGCGCCGTTTCTGCGGCCTTTTCGTCCAGAGCGAGCTCGACGGTGCCGTCGGCAAGCACGCGTTCCTCGATCTCGACGACATCTTGGTAAAGCGCTTCCGGCTTGACGATCTCGGTCGCGAAGATCTTCTTGCGCTCCTGATAGCCGATGCGCAGCGCATCCTTGAAACCCTTCGTCGTCACCAGAGCGAGGCGTTCACCCTTACGCTCGAGCAGCGCATTGGTGGCGACCGTCGTGCCCATGCGCACCTCGCCGATCGCACCTTCTGGAACCGGCTCGCCCTTGCCGAGACCAAGATGGAGGCGGATGCCGTGGACGGCCGCATCACGATAGGCCTCGGGATTTTCGGAAAGAACCTTGCGGGCATGGAGGGCGCCGGACGGATCGCGTCCGACGACGTCAGTGAAGGTGCCGCCGCGATCGATCCAGAAATCCCAATGACCCGAAATATTCTCCGACAAACTCGCCTCCAGCAGAACGACGCCAACGATGATAATATATCGATAAATCGTCAACGTTTTATCGTCAACATGAATTAACGAGTTCACGCGTTCTCGAGAGGCTTTGTCATCGGCTCGAAGGGCTCGCTATTCCTCAAAGCGGCTCGTCGCCTCACGATCGCGCTCGTATCGCCGCGCGAGCGGAAACGGCGGCAGCCAGGATTCGCGGCGCACCGTCCAGAGTTCGTATGTCGGTGTCAGCTGATCCGGTGTATCGAGAGACCCGAGATTGACTTCGATTTCATCTGCACTTTTCGAGAAGACGGGCGAGCCACAGTGCGGACAGAAGAAGCGGCCGGTATAGTCACGCGCTTCGCCTTCGATCGTCACGGCATCCTCGGGAAAGATCGCGGAGGCATGGAAAAGCGCGCCGTGATGCTTGCGGCAGTCGAGGCAATGGCAAATGCCGACCCGATAAGGGCGCCCGGACGCCACAAATCGTACTTTCCCGCACAGGCAACCACCGGTGAAACGGTCCATGTCGCACCTCCTTCCGAGACAAGCAGACGAAATGTTACGACAAAACGGGCAATCACCGCAATTGCACGCCGTGGATCGAAGAGTGTCCTTCAATGGCAAGGCCGCGCTGCGGCCGCACACGGCCAAAGCGCGGACGTGCTAATGCAATCCGCCGACCCCGAGCAGACGCTCGACTGCGCCATGATCGGCAGCCAGAGCCTTCGGCGTACCCTTCCAGGCAAGCCGGCCGCGCTCCAGAATGATGACGTCGCTCGCAAAATCCAGCGCGCTCTGGATGCGCTGCTCCACCAGCAGGATCGTCATGTCGCCTGATTTGGCGAGCTTGGCGAAGGCCGCCATCAGCTCCTCGCAGATGACAGGGGCAAGCCCCTCTAGCGGTTCGTCGAGAAGCAGGACGGAGGGACGGCCGAGGATGGTGCGGGCAGTCGACAGCATCTGCTGCTCGCCGCCGGAAAGCTGGCCGCCGAGGTTTCTGCGACGCTCCTTCAGGCGCGGGAACATATCATAGGCTTCCTGCAGGGCGCTCTTCGGCCGCGCCTTGAGCCCGACGGAGAGATTTTCCTCCACCGTCAGCGTTGGAAAGACGTCGCGCGTCTGCGGCACATAGCCAAGGCCCTGATGGGCGCGTCTGGCACTCGGCAAGCCGGCAATATCGGCCGAGCCCAGCCGGATGCGGCCATCGTAACGCCGCGTCTGGCCGGCAAGGGTCGCAAGCAGCGTGCTCTTGCCCATGCCGTTTCGACCGAGCACGGCAAGCCGGCCGCCGGCCGGCACGGAAAAGGAAACCCCTTCCAGCACCCGCGTCGGACCATAGCCGGCTGACAGATTTTCGACTTCAAGCGGCGTGGCCGGCATTGGCGTAGCTCCCAAGATAGGCTTCGCGCACCCGCGCATCCTGCGTCACGTCTTTCGGCGACCCGTCGAAGACGATCGTGCCGGCGGCCAGCACAACCACCCGCTTGGCAAAGCGGAAGACGAGGTCCATATCATGCTCGATCATCAGCACGGCGAGATCGGCGGGCAGATCGGCCAGCGCCTGCTCGATGCGGTTGGTATCGCTCTGCGGCACGCCGGCGGCGGGTTCATCCAACAACAGCACTTTCGGCTTCAGCGCCATCGCGACGGCGATTTCCAGAAGCCGCTGCTGGCCATAGGCGATCTCGCTGACCTTGCGATGCGCAAGCGCCGCGAGGCCGAGCGTGCCGAGTAGTTCCTCGGTCTCGGCCATGACATCGCGCATCGCGAGGAAATTGCCGAACATGCGGCCGGATCGGCCTGTCCGCTGCAGGATCGCCAGGCCAAGATGTTCGGCCGGCGTCATATCCTGAAATAGCCTTGTTACCTGGAACGAGCGCACTAGGCCGCGCCTCACCCGGCCGATGGCATCGACCTTGTTGACGTTTTGCCCGCCGATGCGCACCTCACCGGAATCCGCCTGCAGATTACCCGTGACGAGATTGACGAAGCTGGTCTTGCCGGCACCGTTCGGGCCGATGAGAGCCACGCGATCCCCCGGCGCCATCGACAGGCTGACATTGTTCGTCACCGTCAGGCCGCCGAACGCCTTCTTCAGATTGATGACCTCGAAAATAGCACTCATGTCCGTGCCTCTCTGCGGCGGGCGACATAGGCGGCGGCCGTGCAGTAGATCCCCTTGGGCGCGAAGAGAACCACGAGAATCAAGAGCGCGCCGACGATCGTCAGCCAGTGGAAGGGATTGGCGGCGGAGACGTAATCCTCGAACAGCATGAAGATCAGCGTGCCGACAAGCGCACCGAACAGCGAACCGGTGCCGCCGAGCACGAGCATGACGAGCGCCTCGGCCGACTGTGTGAAGGAGAGGCTGTCGAGACCGACGACCTGCGTCGAGATCGCATTCAAGGCACCACCGATGCCGGCAACGGCGCCGGAAATCACGTACATCTTGATCAGCGCAATCTTTGGCGAGGCTCCCATGGCACGAATGCGCAGGGGATCCTGACGGATGCCGCGGCAGAGCATGCCGAAGGGCGAACGGACCAGAATGCGCAACAGCATCAGCGCAATCAGCAACAGCGCGACACCAAAAAAATATGCCGTATGTCCGTAGAGGTCGAATTCGAAAGTGCCGAACAGCGGATCAGCTGAAATGCCCGACAATCCGTCGCTGCCACCTGTCCAGCTCGACGCCTTGTTGGCGAATTCATGGAACAGATAGATCAGCGCGATCGACAACACGAGCTGCGGCAATCCATGCGCTCGCAGGATGACGACGCCGCACACCAGGCCGGTAATGGCGCCGGCGACAATGCCGGCAAGCGTCATCAGCAGGGGATCGTTGATGCCATAGTGGGCGGATGCGATGCCGGCCGCGTAGGCGCCGGCGCCGAAGAGTGCCGCATGGCCGAGAGTTGCAACGCCGCAATAGCCCGTGACGAGATCGAGCGACAGCACGAGGAGCGCGATCGCAATCAAGCGCGTCAGGAGGGCGAGGTTATCCGGAAACAGCAGGTAGCCGGCGGCAGCCACGACGATGACGACCGCGACCGCGATCAGGTCCTGCCCGAATACACGATGTCTGCTCACGATCGGTGCGGCCTCTCTTTCCAGGGTCAAAGCCATGTTACTTCATTCTCCCGGCAAAGCCGCGCGGGAAGACGCAGACGATGGCAATGACGGCCAGATAGAAGAAGAATTCTCCATATTCCGGCATGAGGTAACGGCCCGTCGTATCGATGCAGCCGAGGATGAGACAGGCGAGCAGCGCGCCGGAAATCGAACCTGCGCCACCGACGGAGACGACGACGAGGAACGTCACCATATAGCGCAGGGCATAATAGGGTTCGACCGGCAGCAGCTCCGCGCCTACGACGCCGCCGAAGGCGGCCAAGCCGACGGCAATCGCGAAGCTGACCGCATAGACCACTTCCGTCCTGACACCGAGCGCGGCTGCCATTGCGGCATTATCGACGGAAGCGCGCAGTTTTACCCCGAAGGAAGTCTTTTCGATCGTGTACCAGAGGGCCAGCGCGACGATGAGGCCGCAGACGATCGCGAAGATGCGGTGGGTGCCGATGGTGCGGAAGCCGAGATCGACGGAGCCTTGCAGGCTGCCCGGCAGGGGAATGGTCTTCAGGGTCGGGCCGAAGACATAGTTGGCGATGCCGATGATGCAGAAGGTGATGCCGATCGTCATCAGCACGTGCGTCAGTTCAGGCGCACCATAGATGCGCCGATAAAGCAGCCGCTCGATGGGGATGGAGATGATGACGGTGCCGACCACGGCCAGGAGCACTGCCGCTCCATAACCCAGACCAAGATCATGGGCAGCATAAGAGGCGATATAGCCGCCGATCATGGCAAAGGCGCCATGGGCCAGATTGACCACGCGCATCAGGCCCATGGTGACGGAAAGCCCGATGGAGATGACGAACAGCACCATGCCGTAAGCGAGGGCATCGACTGCTATGCTGAGCACGG
Organism: Rhizobium sp. UFLA01-1127; assembly: GCF_059803845.1. Taxonomy (NCBI): domain Bacteria; kingdom Pseudomonadati; phylum Pseudomonadota; class Alphaproteobacteria; order Hyphomicrobiales; family Rhizobiaceae; genus Rhizobium; species Rhizobium sp. UFLA01-1127. Next base: position 5,411 of record NZ_JAUQTZ010000039.1, read on the forward strand.
TTTGCATTGATATCGCTGGTCCGGTTGTTGTTGCGCGGCCGCCATCGCCCCCCTGAACGAAGGCTTCCGCTCAGGGGGGCGAGGTTCTGGAGCGCTTACTTCGCGGCGGCAAGGCCGGGATCGCCCTGCTTCTCGAAGGTCTGGATTTCCTTGTTGTAGTACTTGCCGTCGCTGCCTTTGGCGACTTCGCGCAGATAGATGTTCTGCGTGATATGCCGGCTTTCCGGATCGATGGTCACCGGACCGCGCGGGCTGACCCAGGACAGGCCCTTCACCGCATCGACGGCTTTCTGCGCATCCTGCTTGCCGCCGGTCGCCTCGATCATCTTGTAGATGACATGCATGCCGTCGAAGGCGCCGACGGCCGGGAAAGTCAGTTCGGCGGGGTTACCGATCGCCTTGCCGGCGGCCGCGACAAAGGCATTGTTTTCCGGAGAGTCATGCGAGACGGCGTAATGGAAGGTTGTCTGCATGCCGAGTGCCGCATCGCCCAACGCCGGCAGATCGGATTCCTGCGTGAGGTCGCCCGGCGCAAACAGCTTGATGCCGGCGGACTTCAAACCGTTTTCATTGTAGGCCTTGACGAAACCGAGCGTAGTCGGACCCGAAGGCAGGAAGGCGAAAACGCCCTGCGCGCCGGAATCCTTGATACGCTGCATGATCGGGCTGAAGTCGTTGGTCGAGAGCGGCATACGGATCGCCTGCACCACTTCGCCACCCTGCTTCTCGAAGCCGGCCTTGAAGGCATTTTCGGCATCGACGCCCGGACCGTAATCGCTGACGACGGAGATGACCTTCTTAACGCCGGCGTCATAGGCGACCTTAGCGATCGGCGTCGAGGTCTGCCAGGTGGTAAACGAGGTCCGCACGACAAGCGGGCTCTTGGTGACGATGGCCGAGGTCGCGGCATTGAAGATCACCATCGGCACATTGGCCTGCTTGAGGATCGGCGTCACCGCCATCGCATCCGGCGTGAAGTAGAAGCCGGCGAGATACTGCACCTTCTCCTTGACGACAAGCTCCTGGGCGAGCGACTTTGATTGGGCAGGATCGGCCGCCGGCAAATCGCGGTAGATCACCTCCACCTCGTCATTGCCGACTTTCTTGCCGTTCATGGCCATATAGGCGTCGATGCCAGCCTTGAAATTCTTGCCCTGCAGCGCGAACGGACCGGAAAACGGACCAATGACACCGACCTTGATGGTATCGGCATAAGCAGCGCCGCCAAGAGCAACAGCCGCAATAGCGGCCAAGACAAAGCGTTTCATTTTCTCTCCTCCCGGCAGCCGTCTTTTTGAGCCGCCCTCGATCATTTAAATCCTGATCATCACCAATTTCCCATAGGAAATGGTAATGTAAAATGAAATAAAGGCCGCCACCCATGTCCATATGGTTATGAATGGTGATAAGATCCTAAGCAGGTATCGTTCCCAGACGCTCGATGGAACCGACCAGTTGCAGCGTATGGCGAAGAGAGGCCGCTGTCGCCACGACCATAGGCGGCAATAGCAGCCATTCCAATGTCCAGGCGGCGCCCGATCGTTCCTGTTCGTGTACAAGCGAGTGATGAATGCCGGAAAGCTGCACAGCGTTGAAACGCGCGAGCGTGACCAGCGTTTCGGCCGAAACGGGATTCTGCTTATGCGGCATGGCGGAGGAACCGCCGCCGCCGGCAAGCTCGATCTCGCCGCCCGCCTGCGCCAGAAGCGCAATATCCTGACCGATCTTGCCGAGACTGCCGGAGATCATCGAAAGTAGTCCGGCCAGTTCGGCGATGCCTGCCCTCTGGCTCTGCCACTGTGGCTCGTCCGTCAGGCCGAGTGCCTGCGCCAGCGAGCTCCTGATCTCGGCCGCTTGCCGCCCGAATTTTTCCAGCGTACCCGCCGCACCGCCGAATTGCACCGGAAAACTCTCTTGCGTCAGCCGATCGCGATATTGATCGAGCGGATGGCGCCATGCCCGCAGCCGATCGGAGACGGCAATGGGGATCGCGGCCTGCATCCGGGTATGGCCCATGAGCCTGTTCGATCCAAAGCGCTCGTCCAGTTTGGTAAGTGCGGACGATACCGCAAAGAGACGGCCGCTCAGGATAAAGGTCGCCGCCTTCAGCCTCAGCATCAGGCTGGTGTCGATAACATCCTGGCTGGTGGCGCCGAAATGGACGTAGCTGCCCGCCTCTTCACCGATCGCCTCGCGCAGCTGCCGGACGAGCCCCGGCACGACGACGCCATCTGCCGCCGTTGCCGTCTTCAGGCTTTGCAGATCGGGCTCGAAACTCGCGCAGACCTCCGCGATGCGCTCAGCGGCAGCCTGGGGGATCACCCCATGCTGCGCCTCGGCCCTGGCAAGTGCTGCTTCGAAGGCGAGCATGGAACGGACATCGACCTTGGCCGAGAAATAGGCCGCGATCTCCTCGTCGCCGAGAAGGCCGGACAGAAAGGGGTGGTCGAAGGGAGAAACGCTCATGGCCTATATATCGAGGAAAACCGTTTCTTTGTCGCCCTGCAAATGGATATCGAAGGTGTAGACGGAGCCCTCCTTCTCGCCAATCAGCGTTGCGACGCGATCCCTGTGCTCGATGCGGGCGAGCAAGGGGTCTTCGGCGTTTGCGGCAGTCTCCTCCGGGAAGTACATGCGCGTATGCAGGCCGATATTGATACCGCGCGCCACGATCCAGAAAGTGATGTGCGGCGCCATCTTGCGGCCGTCCTTGAAGGGGACGCGTCCGGGTTTGATGGTCTCGAAACGGAAAACGCCGTCGGTCGAACCGGTCGGACAACGCCCCCAGCCGGTAAAATTCGGATCGGCGGTGCCGCGCAGCTCCGAGGGGCTGTTGTACAATCCGGCGCTGTCGGCCTGCCAGATCTCGAGGACAGCATCCTTGACCGGCGCTCCCGCGCCATCGAGAACCCTGCCCGTCACCGTGATGCGCTCGCCAAGCGTCTTGTCGTTGACCATGGCGGAGCCGAGGTCGGTTTCGTAGACGCCACCGATCTCGCTGTAGTTCGGCGTCAGGCCGATATGGACGTAAGGCCCTGCCGTTTGCGACGGCGTTTCCTTGAGATAGCCGAGATCCTGTACCATCAATTGCCCTCCAGCCGGTTTTCGAACAGGGTCGACCGGCGACCGCGCAGCACGATATCGAATTTATAGGCGCGGGCATCCATCGGGATCGTGTTGCCCCAGTCGAGCGGTGCGATCAGCTGCTCGATCGCCCGTTTGTCGGGGATCGTGCCGACGATCGGACATTTCCAAATCATCGGATCGCCCTCAAAATACATTTGCGTGATCAACCGTTGCGCGAAGCCATGACCGAAGACGGAGAAGTGGATATGCGCCGGGCGCCAGTCGTTGACGCCGTTCGGCCAGGGATAGGCGCCGGGACGGATCGTGCGGAAGGCATAGCGGCCTTCCTCATCCGTGATGGCGCGGCCGCAGCCGCCGAAATTCGGGTCGATGGCGGCGAGATAGGTTTCCTTCTTGTGGCGATAGCGACCGCCGGCATTGGCCTGCCAGAATTCGAGCAAGACGCCCGGTACCGGCCGGCCGCGCTCGTCGAGCACGCGGCCATGGACGATAATCCGCTCGCCAATGGCGCTCTCCCCCGGCTTGGCGAAATTATGGATCAGGTCGTTGTCGCGTTCGTTCAGCATCGAATGGCCGAAGACCGGTCCAGTGATTTCGGAGATCGTGCCGTCGAGTGAGAGCAATGCGCGCTGCGGCGAGCGCAGGACCGAAGTCTTGTATCCCGGCGCAAAGGCTGGCGGATGCCAGGCGCGATCTCTCGCGAAAAAGGCGCCCGTCTCGGGCTTGCTGTTGCTTCTATCGGACATGTCTGCCTCGCTTCATGCCGCCTGTTCGGCGTCCATCTGTTCGAAAACCTGTTTTGCGATCTTGATCGCATGGTTTGCCGCCGGCACGCCGGCGTAGATCGCCACATGCAGAAGCGCCTCGCAAATATCGTCGCGCGTCGCGCCGGTATTGCGCGTGGCCCGCACATGCATGGCCACCTCATCATCCTGACCAAGTGCCGCAAGCAGTGCGATCGTCACGATCGAGCGCTCGCGCCGGCTGAGCGTCGGGCGCGACCAGACATGTCCCCAAGCCGCTTCTGTAATCAGCTCCTGGAAAGGCAGGTCGAACTCAGTCGATCCCTGCTGGACGCGATCGACATGGCTGTCGCCGAGCACGGCGCGGCGCGTCGCCATGCCCTGCAAATAGCGCTTGGACGGCGCAGTAGGGTCATTCATCAGGCTTGTTCTCCACGCAGGACGACGTCGACGAAGGCACGGATGACTTCGGTCAACGTCTCGGGTTGTTCGACGCAGGGAATATGGCCGGCGTCCTTGATGACTTCATAGCGTGCATTCGGAATGAGCTTGGCCATCGCTAGCACCACATCGGGCGGCGTCGAACCGTCCTGATCGCCGACGATGCAGATGGTGGGCACGGCGATCTTGGTCGCGGCTTCGGTGAGATCGGCATCGCGAAGGGCCGCACAGGTGGCCGCGTAGCCCGCAACCGGTTGACGGATCAGCATGTTGCAATAGCCGGCGAAGGCGATGTTTTCCGGACGGCGAAAGGCGGGCGTGAACCAGCGCTCCATGATGGCATCGACGATGGATTCGATGCCATCAGCCTCGACCTGCGCAATGCGGGCATTCCAGCTTTCCGAGGAGCCGATCTTGGGAGCGGTGTCGCAAAGGATCAGCGCCCGCACCAGATCCGAGCGGCGCTGATAGAGCGACTGAGCGACCAGCCCACCGACCGAAAGGCCGCAGACGATGGCACTCTTCACCGAAAGGAAATCGAGCAGGCCGGCAAGGTCGGTCGCATGATCCTCGATGGAATAAGGCATCTGGCCGAGATCGGAGAGACCATGGCCACGCTTGTCGTAGAGCACGATGCCGAAATCGCCGGCAAGGCGCACGATCACGTCGCGCCAGATGCGGAAATCGGTGCCCAGCGAATTGGCAAAGACAAGCACCGGCTTGTCGGCGGGGCCACCGATGATCTGATAGTGGATCGTGACGTCGTTGATGCGGGCAAACTGCACTGAAAATCTCCTCGGCCATCAGATTGGATCTATAATCCGGTTAGGTAAAATGATATTTCTTTGCTATACGATAACTCCAGGGTTATGAATGAGCATGCTCGACGCGCGCATCAAGTTCCGCCATCTGCAAACTTTTGTCGAGGTTGCGCGCCAGAAAAGCGTGATCAAGGCGGCCGGGCTGCTGAATATCAGCCAGCCGGCGGTGACGAAGACGATCCGCGAACTGGAAGAAGCACTCGGCGTCGCCGTCTTCGAACGCGACGGGCGCGGCATCCGCATCACCCGCTACGGCGAGGTCTTTCTCCGACATGCCGGCGCGGCGCTGACGGCCCTGCGCCAGGGGCTCGATTCCGTCTCACAGGAACGCTCCGGCGAAGCGCCGCCGATCCGAGTCGGCGCGCTGCCGACGGTTTCGACGCGCATCATGCCGCGAGCGATGGACCTGTTTCTCAAGGAGGAGACCTGGAGCCGCATCAAGATCGTGACCGGCGAGAACGCCGTCCTTCTCGAGCAATTGCGCATCGGCGATCTCGATCTTGTCGTCGGCCGATTGGCAAGCCCCGACAAGATGGCGGGCTTTTCCTTCGAGCATCTCTATTCCGAACAGGTGGTCTTCGCCGTCAGGGCCGGCCATCCGCTGCTGGCGGGCAAGCAATCGCTGTTTTCCGATCTCAGCCGCTACACGATCCTGATGCCGACGCGCGGCTCGATCATCCGCCCCTTCGTCGAGAGCTTCCTGATCGCCAACGGCGCCGGCGGGTTGCCGAATCAGATCGAGACGGTTTCCGACTCCTTCGGCCGCGCCTTCGTACGCTCGAGCGACGCCATCTGGATCATCTCCGCCGGCGTCGTTGCCGGCGATGTCGATGACGGACTGCTTGCTCTCCTGCCGATCGACACCAGCGAGACGAAGGGACCCGTCGGCTTGACCATGCGCACGGACGCCATCCCCACCCTTCCCTTGTCGATCCTGATGCAGACGATCCGGGAGGCGGCAGGCGAGATCGCCAAGAAGCGCTAAAGTCGTTTAGAACGGCAGGCCGACATAGTTTTCGGCAAGTGCAGTCGATGCAGCACGCGAATGGGTGAGATAGTCGAGCTCGGCTTCCTGAATCTTCTGGTCGAAATCGCTGGTATCGGGAAAGCGATGCATCATCGTCGTCATCCACCAGGAGAAGCGCACCGCCTTCCAGACCCGGGCAAGCGCACGCGCGGAATAGGCTTCCAATCCGGAATTGCAGCAGTCCTGATAATGCTCGACAAGACCCGAATATAGGTAATGCACGTCGCTCGCCGCGAGATTGAGCCCCTTGGCGCCGGTCGGCGGCACGATATGAGCGGCATCGCCGACGAGGAAAAGACGACCGAATCGCATGGGCTCGGCTACGAAGGAGCGCAGCGGCGCGATCGATTTCGCGAAGGACGGCGCGGTGACCAGAGCCTCTGCATGGTGAACCGGCAGCCGGCGCCGCAGCTCGTCCCAGAAGCGGTCGTCGCTCCAGTCCTCGACCTTCTCTCCGAGCGGACATTGGATGTAATAGCGGCTGCGCGTCATCGACCGCATGGAGCATAGCGCAAATCCGCGCGGATGATTGGCGTAGATCAGTTCGTGATTGACGGGCGCCACCTCGGCCAGAACGCCGAGCCAGCCGAAGGGATAGACCTTCTCGAAGCTGCGAACCGCCCTTTCCGGAACCGATTTGCGGCTGACACCGTGAAATCCGTCGCAGCCGGCGATGAAGTCGCAATCGATGCGATGAGAAACGCCGTCCTTTTCATAGGTCAGACGGGGCGTATCGCCGTCGAAACCATGCGGCCGGACGTTGGCCGCACCATAAATCGTCGGAGCACCGCTTTCCTCGCGGCGGGCCATCAGGTCGCGGGTCATCTCCGTCTGGCCGTAGATCACAACGCGCTTGCCGCCAGTGAGACCATGAAGGTCGATACGATGATCGCGGCCGTCGAAGGCAAGCGAGAAACCGTCATGCGGCAAACCCTCCGCATGAAGGCGTTCGCTCGCCTTCGCCTCGTCCAGCAACCGTACGGTGCCCTCCTCTAGAACGCCGGCACGCACGCGGCCGAGGATGTAATCCTTTCCGACCCGATCGAGAATGACGTTGTCGATACCGGCCCCCGTCAGCAGCTGGCCGAGCAAAAGCCCGGACGGCCCCGAACCGATAATGGCGACTTGAGTGCGCATCGTCTCCTCCCATGCGTGATCTTGCTTCAACTCTCGTCGGCGCGTCGCATGTTCGCAATGGACATTTCGGTCATGAAATTGCACAAATCGAACATGGCGAAGGAGAAAGGCCATGACGAAGAATGTGCCGACCTATGAGCTATATGGCGAGAATACCGGCAGAAAGCCGGATTTCTGGCTACATTGCGAGACGATTCCCTCCCGCAGCAGCCTTCACCACTGGGAAATCCGTCCGCACCGGCATGACAGCTTCTTTCAGATCTTGTACATACATGCCGGATCGGGCGACGCCGTCTTTGACGGAACTCCCCATGCCATAACGCCGCCCGCCGTCATTACGGTGCCGCCACGGGTCAACCATGGCTTCCGGTTTTCCCGCGATATAGACGGTTTCGTCATCACGGTGCTGATCTCGCATCTGAAGGCCTCTCCCGGCGATCGCAGCCGGCTGGGTACATGGCTTGCCGAGCCGCATCTGACCTTGCTCGACACTCAAACCGAAGACGCGGCGCATGCCGCCAATACGCTGAAGCGCCTGGGCGAGGAATTTGCCAGTCATCGCAGCGGCCGCAACGATTTGCTCGATGCCTATTTGACTTCGGCCTTGCTGTTGACGGCGCGCGTTGCCCAGAAAGCCGACGGGGCCAATCCGGGCGATGAAAACGAGCGCCGGATGGAGATGCTGCAAGGCCTTATCCAGCGCCACTTCCGTTCGCACAAGCCGGCTGCCTACTATGCAGAAAGCCTCGGCATCTCATCGACGCATCTCAGCCGCATCGTTCGCAGCCGAACCGGATACGGCGCGCATGAGCTGATCACGCGCAAGCTCCTGGACGAAGCTAAACGCGAACTGGTCTTCACCTTTGCGACCGTCCAGGAAATCAGCTATCGCCTCGGCTTTGCCGATCCCGCCTACTTTTCCCGCTTCTTCGTCAAGCAGACAGGCCAAACGCCGCGCGCCTGGCGGATTAAGGAGCGGGAGAGGCTTGGGATGTGAATAGCAATCTGGATCGCGGGCGGCCACCCGCCCCCGTGCTTCGAGACGGCCCTGCGGACCTCCTCAGCATGAGGGCTGATCTTCTCGCTTCACCAAAAAAATGCTGCATCCCCATCCTGAGGTGCGTAGCCGAAGGCGGAGCCTCGAAGGACAAGGATGCCCCCAAGCACATTAAGTTACGGCAGGACCAACCGCAGCGCCTTTTGCGTCTCCTTTAGCAATGGCAGGAATCGCTCCGCCATGTCGGAAGCCGCGACATAGGCAGCCGGCGCGCCGATATTGATCGCCGCCACGGTCTGACCGCGATCGTTTTCGACAGGCACGGCAATCGAGCATAGGCCGATCTCCAGCTCCTGGTCGATGACGGCGTAGCCCTGCTCCCTCACCCGGCGGAACTCCGCCATCAACTCCTCGGGATCGGTTTTGGTATTCGGCGTGTTCGCCCTGAGGTCGGTCCGCCCAAGCACCGCACGCGCCTCACGTTCCGGCAGAGTGGCCAACAAAACGCGGCCCATCGAGGCGCAGAAGGCCGGAAGGCGGCTGCCCGGCGTCAGGTTGATCGACATTACCCGGCGCTGCGAGGCACGGGCGATATAGACGACTTCCGTGCCGTCGAGCACCGAAGCAGACGCATTCTGCCCGGCGCGCTCGGCAAGCTGGTCGAGATGCGGCTGGATGATGATGGGCAGCGGCGTCGCGGCCAGATAGGCATGGCCGAGCCTCAGGATCTTCGGCGTCAGCGTGAAGAACTTGCCGTCATAGACGGCATAGCCGAGTTCGGAGAGCGTCAGCAGCGAACGGCGCACGGTGGCACGATCAAGGCCGGTCAATTTCGATGCCTCGGCGATCGTCAGGCGCTGCCGCGTCTCACCGAAAGCCTCGATAACTTTCAACCCTTTGGCAAAGCCGCTGACGAAGTCCGTTTCCCGCATAACAGCCTCCAACCCTCGTATCGTTTGTGCGATATATGAACAAATATCAAATATCGCACAAATTGATTGCCGTCCAGCCCATGCTGATCTATTCGAAAGGAAGAGGATGGGGCGCCTTGGCCGTCCGCAATGGCAAGTGGGAGTTTCCGCATGGACAAGACAATTGCGAGCACGGCAGCCGCCGTCGCGGACATCGGCGACGGTGCGACCGTCATGATCGGCGGCTTTGGCGGCTCCGGCGCGCCGATCGAACTCATCCATGCGCTGATCGACAAAGGCCCCAAGGACCTGACCGTCATCAACAACAATGCCGGCAACGGGCGTATCGGCATCGCTGCGATGATCGATGCAGGCATGGTCAAAAAGATGATCTGCTCCTTCCCGCGCTCATCCGATCCGCGCGCTTTCACGGACCGTTACCTGGCGGGCGAAATCGAGCTGGAGCTGGTGCCTCAGGGGACACTTGCGGAACGCATCCGGGCCGGCGGCGCCGGCATTCCGGCTTTCTACACCCCCACCGCCTATGGCACCGAACTCGCCAATGGCAAGGTCATCGCGGAATTCGACGGCCGCCACTATGTTCAAGAGCGCTGGCTCAAGGCCGATTTCGCCATCGTCAAGGCTGAAGTCGGCGATGTGCAGGGCAATCTCATCTACAACAAGGCCGGTCGCAATTTTAATCCGCTGATGTGCATGGCCGCGGCCAAGACGATCGCACAGGTCTCGAAAATCGTTGCCGCGGGCGAGCTCGATCCCGAACACATCGTCACCCCCGGCATTTTCGTCAACGGCGTCGTTGAGGTCGCCGATCCGCAGCAGGAAGAAAATCTCATTCGGGCCGGAGTGGTATACGCATGACCATCGATACACGCGAAGACATCAAGCTCTCCAATGCCCAGATCGCCTGGCGCGCGGCACAGGATATCGAAGATGGTGCCTATGTTAATCTCGGCATCGGCTTTCCGGAAATGGTCGCCCGCTACCAGCCCCCAGGCCGTCAGGCGATCTTCCACACCGAAAACGGCATCCTGAACTTCGGCGAGCCGCCGGCGGAAGGCGAGGAAGATTGGGACCTGATCAACGCCGGCAAGAAAGCCGTGACGCTGAAGCCCGGCGCCTCCTTCTTCCATCACGCTGATAGTTTCGCCATGGTGCGCGGCGGCCATCTGGATGTCGCGATCCTCGGCGCCTATCAGGTGGCGCAGAATGGCGACCTCGCCAACTGGCGCGTCGGCTCAAAGGGCGTGCCTGCCGTCGGCGGCGCCATGGACCTGGTGCATGGCGCCAAGCAGGTTTTCGTCATTACCGAACATGTGACCAAGGACGGCAAGCCGAAACTGGTGGAAGCCTGCACTTTCCCGCTGACGGGTGTCGGCTGCATCACCCGCGTCTATACGAGCCACGCGGTCATCGACATCGCCAAGGAAGGTTTCGTCGTGCGCGAGAAACTCGCCGCCATGACGATGGACGAGCTGCAGGCGATGACCGGCGCTCCGCTGCATACCGACCGTGTCGTTGCCGACCTCATCGTGCCGACGCTTTAAAGCGTGCTGCGGTCTTTCGGATCCGCCCAAGATGCTTTAAGCTTATAATATTTTGCAGATCGCCTTAGCAAAACCGCCGCACGTTTTCGAGCGACATGCAGTAGGGAGAAGACCATGACCGAAGCCTTCATCTGTGACTATATCCGCACGCCGATCGGCCGCTTTGGCGGATCGCTGTCCTCCGTCCGTGCCGACGATCTTGGCGCCGTCCCGCTGAAGGCGCTGATCGGGCGTAACAGTTCGGTCGACTGGGATGCCGTCGACGATGTCATCTACGGCTGCGCCAACCAGGCCGGTGAGGACAACCGCAACGTCGCGCGCATGGCAAGCCTGCTTGCCGGCCTGCCGATTTCAGTACCTGGCACGACGATCAACCGGCTTTGCGGTTCGGGCATGGATGCGATCATCGCAGCCGCCCGCGCCATCCGCGCCGGCGAAGCCGAGTTGATGATCGCCGGTGGGGTCGAGAGCATGTCGCGCGCACCCTTCGTAATCCCCAAGGCCGAAAGCGCCTTTTCGCGCAATGCCGAGATCTACGATACCACCATCGGCTGGCGCTTCATCAATCCTGTCATGAAGAAGCAGTACGGCGTCGATTCCATGCCGGAAACCGGCGAGAACGTCGCCGAAGACTACAAGGTCAGCCGTGAAGATCAGGACGCCTTCGCCGTTCGCTCGCAGGCAAAGGCCGCGGCAGCACAGGAAAACGGTCGGCTTGCCAGGGAAATCATCCCGGTCACGATCCCGCAGCGCAAGGGCGATCCGGTCGTTGTCGGCAAGGACGAACATCCGCGCGCAACGACGATGGAAGCGCTCGCCAAGCTCGGCACGCCCTTCAAGAAGGAAGGCGGCACGGTGACAGCAGGCAATGCATCCGGCGTCAATGACGGCGCCGCAGCGCTCATCATCGCCTCCGAAGCAGCAGCCCAAAAATACGGCCTAACGCCGATCGCCCGCATCCTCGGCGGCGCTGCTGCAGGCGTGCCCCCGCGCATCATGGGCATCGGCCCGGTTCCGGCGTCACGCAAGCTCATGGCTCGTCTCGGCATGCGCCAGGAACAGTTCGACGTCATTGAACTCAACGAAGCCTTCGCCTCGCAAGGGCTTGCCGTGCTGCGCGAACTCGGCATTGCCGATGACGATGCCCGCGTCAACCGCAACGGCGGCGCGATTGCACTTGGCCATCCCCTCGGCATGTCTGGCGCCCGCATCACCGGCACGGCTGCCTTGGAGCTGAAGGAAACCGGCGGGCGCTATTCGCTCTCGACCATGTGCATCGGCGTCGGCCAGGGAATAGCCATCGCGCTCGAGCGCATCTGATTTCCGATCGGCGAAAGCCTGCTGCCATATGGACGGCAGGCTTGTTTTTCGGCTAATCCCGGCGGATGTGCCGATTAAGTCAGCAATTACCGGTATGATCTGGAACGCCAGCGGCTCTGGCGCGTTTTCCTGCTGTCCAGTGGGATCGATCCATGCCGTCGCGACCGAATTTCCCGAAGTCATTTCCGTCAAGCGCCTTTATCATTCTCGTTGCTGTCATCCTGTTGCTGTCGATTGCGCAAACCGCTTCCGCGGCAGAGGGACAGAAAGCCAGCCATCCTTCGGAAGGATTGTTTCTGGTTCAGATCGTCCTGCTCGTCGTATCGGGCAGGTTGCTCGGCGAATTGATGGTGCGTATCGGACAGCCGTCGATCATGGGTCAGATCATCGCCGGCATCATTCTCGGCCCTTCCCTGTTCGGCCTGGTTTTCCCGCATGCGCAGGCAAGCCTTTTTCCATCCAATGAGGGGCAAAAGAGCATGGCCGATGCAATCGGTCAGCTCGGCATTCTCTTTCTGCTGCTGCTCGCCGGCATGGAAACCGATCTGGGACTGGCAAAGCGCCTGCGCAAATCGGCGGCCGGCGTCTCGCTGACAGGCATCGTCATTCCCTTTACCGCGGGGTTCATCCTGGGCGAGTTCATACCGGATGCCTTTCTTCCATATCCCGAAAAACGGCTGGTCACCTCTCTCTTCCTGGGAACCGCGCTTTCCATCTCCTCGGTCAAGATTGTCGCCTCTGTCGTCCGCGAAATGGACTTCCTGCGCCGGAACATCGGCCAGCTGATCGTCGCTTCCGCCATCATCGACGATACCGTGGGGTGGGTGATCATCGCCATCACCTTCGGCCTTGCCGAAAAAGGAACCGTCGATCTTGCGACGCTGGCAACCAGCGTGATCGGCACGTTGGCCTTCATGGCCGTGAGCTTCACCGTCGGCCGGCAGGTCGTCTTCGAAATCATCCGATGGACCAACGACAATTTCCGCAGCGATCTGCCCGTGCTCAGCGCCATTATCGCGATCATGGGCGGAATGGCGATCATCACGAACCTCATCGGCGTCCACACCGTGCTCGGCGCCTTCGTCGCCGGCATTCTGGTCGGTCAGTCACCAATCCTCACACGCCAGATCGACGTGCAGCTTCGCGGATTGACGACTGCACTCTTCATGCCCGTCTTCTTCGGACTGACCGGCCTGCAGACAGACCTGACCGTGCTTGCCGATCCCTCGATCCTGTTGCTGACGGTCGCGGTGGTCGTGATCGCCAGCATCGGCAAGTTTGGAGGGGCGTTCGCCGCCGCCAGGTTTGGCGGCTATTCGGCGCCGGAGGCTCTCGCACTCGGTTGCGGCATGAACGCCCGGGGATCGACGGAGGTGATCGTCGCAACCATAGGCCTTAGCGTCGGCGTTCTGGATGAAAAACTCTTCTCGGTCATCGTCGCCATGGCCGTGATCACGACGATGGCGATGCCGCCCACGCTTCGCTGGGCGCTGGCCCGCCTGCCCTTGCGCGAAGAGGAGCGTGATCGGCTGGAGCGCGAAGAATTCGAAAGCGAAAGCTTCCTTGCGGCTTTCGAACGCATTCTGTTGACCGTCGACGGTTCGCAAAGCAGTCGCCTCGCAACCTGGATCGCCGCCTTCTTCGCTGTCGCGCGCAAGATGCCTGTCACCGTTCTCGACGTGCGCGAACCCGATGCCACCGGAGAAGCTTCGGAGACGGCCGCACCATCGTCCTCGAAAGCGCAAGCCTTCGCCGAGGAATTACGGCAATGTGCTGCCAACCTGCTCTCGTCGGCACCGGCCGGCAAGAACATGGCGACGGAAAGCGATATCCACGTTACCGTCCGCGAGAAGAACGACAAGCTGGAAACCATGCTTGGCGATATATCGGACGCAGGTCACGATCTTCTCTTCACGGGCATCGAACCCTCCATGGGAGAGGACGGCCGCTTCAGCGCGGCTTTGCAGGTCATGACCTCCGCCTTCCAGGGAACTTCCGCGATCGTCACGGCGCGCGGCGCGCTTCCCGATCGCCCACAAAGCTTGCGAATCCTGCTCCCGGTCAGTGGCACGGAGCGCTCCATCCGCGCGGCCGAATTCGGGCTTGCTGTTGCGAAGGCGGCAAGCGCCCATTGCGCCCTGCTGCTGATCGTCGAGCCTCGGCAGGTCAGAGCCGTTCCGCGCATCAGCGACCACGGCAACGACCATTGGGACGTTCTGAACAGGGTCGGCGCAATCGCGGAATACTATGGCGTCGAGATCGAGAAAGTGGTTCAGCAGGGGCCATCGCCGGAACTGTCGATCCTGCGGCATGCCCGCAGCGGCAAATATAATCTGATCGTGCTTGGGGTCAGCAAGCGGGCGAGCGGCAGCCTCTCCTATGGCAGCGTGGCCGATACGTTGCTGCAAACAACAGACAGATCATGCATTTTCATCGAAACCGATCTGGCAAACGCTCCGCCGGTCGCGGGCTAGAGCGTTTCTGCTTTTCTTTGAATCGCGAAAACGCTCTACGTTCTTGTTTATTCGCGCATTCCGGACGGAAAACCGCTGCGCACTTTTCCTGGAAATGCTCTAGGAAATGTGGATTTCTGGCATTGCCTGCACGGAGGCGTGCCTCGTGCCGGCGGAAGCGCTGACCGCTTGTTACGGAAGTTTGACGAAACCCATCGAACTCATGGACATCTCGAAAAGCAATGACGGGACGCTCATTGCGCACTATCGCTATACATCGGCAAAGCGCTTATGCGACGGCAAGACGGCGATCACCACCGTTCAGCGTGGCGGCGACAATTTCATTCAGGCGATCAAAGCGCTGGATGGCTGCTGACCGAAGCGGTCGTTCCTGCGGCAAGTTCTGTATCACAGTTGGGCGGCAATGGCAGCCTTGTCGATGATCGACCAGACGTTCCGAAGCCGCCCATTCAGAAATTCATAGAAGACATTCTCGGCAAACTGCACCCTTCTGCCGTTTACCGCCATACCGAACAACATCCCCTTTGGCGTGCAGTCAAATTGAAGGCGGCTTGCGACTTGCGGCGGTTCGCAGATCAGCAGGCGGATGTTGAAATGGAGATCGGGGATGGCGCGAAAGTCGGCTTCAAGCATAGCGCGATAGCCAGACAGCCCGAGGTAGGCGTCGTTGTAATGAACGTCTTCGTGGACAAATTTGCCCAGGTTCGGCCAGTCCTGCTTATTCAGGCAAGCAATGTAGTTCCGGTAGATTTCGGATAGGTCGACGCTTGCCATTCCCATCGCCCTCGATCTGGTGACGCTCTGCCCTTCAGGCCGATGCCTGCAGACGGCGGCCCGCGTGTCTAACCGCGATTGGATGCTTCAGCGGGGGCGCCGGCCGGCCGATATAGTATCCCTGAACGGCGTCGATACCAAAGGATTTGACCAGATCGAACTGCTCCTCGTTCTCGACGCCCTCGACCAGGATGCGATGGCCGCGATTACGCACGAGGCCGATGATATCCTCGAGAAGAATTTTGGCGCCGTCGCTGCCCGTGGCATCGTGGAGGAAGGACTTGTCGATCTTGACGGTTTCGAACTCCATCAGGCGAAGCCACGACAGGCCGGCAAAGCCGGTGCCGAAATCGTCCAGCCAGAATTTGATTCCAAGCCGCTTCAGATCCTGAATGCTGCCGAGTACATCGGGGCGTATCTCCATATCGACGCCCTCTGTGATCTCGAACGCCACCCTATAGCCCGAAATGCCGGTTTCCGCCAGGATGGCGGCTACCTGTGCCGCAAAACCAGGAGCCCGCAGCTGGATCGGAGAGACGTTGATGCTGACCGTCTCGACGATATCGCGCGTGAGCAGGTCGCGGCAGGCCCTTCTGATCGCCCAGTAGCCGAGCTCTATGATGGCGCCGGTGCGCTCCGCTATCGGGATGAAGACCGCAGGAGATGAATTCGACCCATCGAGCAATTGCAGACGCATCAACGCCTCATAGGCGCCGATCTCTCCGGTCTCGAGATACTGGATCGGCTGATAGACCAGCGAAACGAGGTTCTGCTGAATGGCGATTTTCAGGATGGCAGCGATATTTTCGCTCGCATCGCCGCCGGGCAACTCGTTCGGGTCGAATATCCTCGCACAGTTGCGCCCACTGGCCTTTGCTGAATACAGAGCCCGGTCGGCTTCGTTGATGACGTTTTCCAGCTTTGTTCCGACGACGTCTCTGGTAATCGTCGCCCCGACGCTGACGGTGACATGCCCGAAGCCATCAAGCCGTTGCGCATGGACGATATCGAGCGCCTCGATCCCCTGGCAGATGGCGTCCGCCAAAGCCAGTGCGTCCTCACCACGGTCCAGATCGAGAATGACGATGAACTCCTCGCCGCCATATCGTCCGACGCTGGCGCCCAAGGGGGTGACGATATCCGACAGGGCATTGGCGACGGTGACAAGACAATAGTCGCCTTCCTGGTGCCCATAATAATCATTGTACTTCTTGAAGAAATCGACGTCGACCAGCAGGATGGCAAATGCCACTCCGTCCTGACGCCATCGCTCCCAGAACTGCTTCAGCCTGATGTCGGCAGCGCGCCGGTTTTCCATTCCGGTGAGCGAATCCGTAATGGAAAGGCGCAGCAATGCTTCCCCGCGTTCGGTGGCCTGACGCTGCTGCAGTTCGGCTTCCCGGGCATTGAGGAAGACGTTGAAACGCTCCGTGTTCAGTTTCCAGTTCACATAGGAGGTGAAGACGAAGCAGCAGAGATAGAAGGTCGCAAAGGCCAGGCAATAGGCGGAGCTATAGTGAAATTCGGTGAGCGACAGCAGGAACGTTGCGAAGATCAGCCCCGACGAAGCCAGCGCCAGGCCGAATTCGAGACTGAAGAACAGGTTGACGCCCATCATGAAGATGGCGCCGAAAGCCGCATAATAGGAGAAGGCTTCGGCATTGGCCGTCTGCAGCGCCGGCACGAGCCACACCACATATCCCAACACTACGGCAGCCGCACATGTCGCCTCGAGTTCGCCCGCACGGCGCTGACGCAAGAACTGGAATTCCAGAATGACGAGCGAGAAACCGCCGATCAGAAAGCGCGCCGGAATGGTCACATGCGACACGTCCGGTATGAAGATCAGATCCGTTATCAGAAAGAGAACATAGACGGGCACCGCAAGCCACAAACCACTGCGGGCCAGGACACGGCGTGCCTCGTTGCTGTAATCATTGTAGAGAGCGCGCAATTCGACGGGGCGACCAGCAAGGCGCACATTCCCCACGCCAGTATCGCTTTCCCCCCAAAATCGACGCATGCTCATCATCACCCGAGACTTCATGTCACCGCGTTACCTTTGCGCCGCTCGATTGACCAAATCGCTCGCCTCAACGCGACAAATCTGATCCGTTTGATAACAACAGCGTTGCCGCACTGACATTAACAAAACCATAGCGCTCAATTTTTAATTGAGTTATGGTTTTCGGAGTGTTCACGGAAACCTTTAAAATTGAAACAATTGCAAACTGCTCTCGACGGCTACAGCCTCGTTACCGCGCAATCCATTTCTGAACATGCGAGATCAGCGGGTAACAATTACACAATCGATCAGATTAAGGAGGGCGAAGCAGAACTCGCCCTCATTCTCTCTTTGACACAACAGGGCTTCGAAACGAACGCGCCCGTTCAAGGCATCATGAAGGCCTTGACGGAACGGCTGCAGGCATTGATGAACAAATCGGCACCTGCCGTTTGGACCCATCTGGCCTCTGTCGCGCAGAGCCATCCTGTTTCATCCTTCCTGCTGCAGGATCCCTTGACGCGATGGTCGTTCGAAAAGCCCCGCGGCTACAGCGGTGACGCCTATCTTCTCGATTTCATCTACGAACATCCGACCGTTGCCGCACAGGTGGAGGCGGCCTCGCCGCTCGGCGCCGAAGTTTACGACTTCACCAGAAGATCACCGTCCGCCGTCGCCGTGCGCGAGAGACGCGATCTTCTCGCCGCGCATGTCGATGCCGTTGCCGATGCGAATGACAATGCGGAAATTTTGGCGATTGCCGCCGGACATCTTCGCGAAGCGGAGCTTTCCCACGCGCTGCGAAGCGACAAACTCAAGCGCTGGGTGGCGCTCGACCAGGACCCTGTCAGCGTCGGGACCGTGAGTTCAAACTTCCACGGAAGCCGCGTCGAGGCGATCAATGGTTCCGTTCGCACCATCCTGGGGCGCGCGCAGAAGCTCGGCACCTTCGACTTCATCTACGCAGCCGGCCTTTATGACTATCTCGCTGAAAACGTAGCCGTCCGGCTGACGGAGCGTTGCCTGCAGATGCTGAAGCCGGGCGGCAAGTTCCTGCTCGCGAACTTCGCTCGGGGTATCGGTGTCGAAGGCTACATGGAAACCTTCATGAACTGGCCGCTGATCTGGCGCACGGACGAGGAGGTTGAGGCGATCATCAACAAGGTCAGACATCATCTTGCCGACATTTCCGTTACGCGCGGTGAAAACGGCGGCGTCATATATGCAGTGCTGACCGTATAGCTTGCCAGACGGCACGATCGGCTAAGCCGCGTTGCGGCTTGGCCGGCAAAGACAGAACAGGACAACGAGTAGAAGATTGATCGGAACGATCGCTGCCAAGGCAACGGACGTCGCCGCATCCTGCGTGAATATCTGCTCGCGCAGCAGATAACCCGATACCAGAAACGGTGTATTCCAGACAGCCGCACCGAAGAAGGTCGCTATGGCAAAGCCGGCGACCGGCATACCCAGCATGCCGGCAGGAAACGCCATATAAGCTCTTATCACCGGAATGAGCTGACCGACAAACGTCAACCATATCCGGCGGCGGCGACAGCGGCTCTTCAGCCGCCAGTACCATTCGTCTTCGACGGACAAACCCCTGCCTATCTTTATCACGAGGGCGTCGCCGCGCGCGGGACCCAGCCACCGGCCCATTCCATACCAGAACAACGAGCCGGCCGTTGAACCCGCAGCCGTAATCGCTATCGCCAAGGGCAGCTCGCCCGGACCGCTGATACTCAACATGCCAAGCATGATGAACATGCCGACGGAAGGTATGATAGGCAGAAGCTTCTCGACCGCCGAACACAGCGCCAGACCAAGCAACCCCCATGAAGCCAGGGCCGGCATGACACCCAACAGATAAGATGGATCGCTCATCTGCCGGTCGCCGCGTGACCGAACGGCCTGCGCCGAACGATCTTGTAGACCCGGGCAGGCGGAAAGTTGCGCAGCACCTGGCCATGCAGCGTTGCCTTGAAGCCGAACCGGTCGAGCAGCCGGTACGGCACGGGACAGCGAACACCATATGTGAACTGATAGAGCGCACCGCCTTGGCGCAATCTCGACAAGGTGCCGGTCAGAATGGCAACGACTGTCTTCGGCGACATGTTCAGCAACGGCAGCCCGCTGATCGCGCAGCCGAACAGCATGCCTTCCGGCAGGTCGCAAGCCTCGAGCCGCGCCGCATCGGCTGAGATGACGCGAGCAGCCGGAAACCGCTCTCGAAGCATGCTGGCAAAGTTGGCGGCATGCTCCACCAGCATCAGATCTTTCTCGCATACGCCGCGCGCAAGCAGGGCTTCCGTGAAAACCCCCGTTCCCGGACCGAGCTCCAGAACAGGCCCGGCGGAAGGATCGACTTCGCTCGTAATAAGATTGGCCAGCATCGCACCGGAGGGAGCTATCGCACCCACCATGCGTGGATTGGCCAGCAGAGTTCGGAAAAATAATGACGTGTTCGACATATGACCCCACCCGTAAGGCTTTCAGAGATTCGCCTGTGCGGCAGGCTTTTCCATAAAGGGAGCCGATTGCGAGAACATTGCACAGGGAAGCCCGCGCATAGCCTACGCGCCGGTCGGGAAGCTCAGTCTGAAGGCTGCACCGCCGGTCGGCCCTTCCAGGACGGTGATCTGTCCGCCGTGAAGCCTGACGATTTCCTGGACGAGGTTGAGCCCGAGACCGAACCCCTTGCCGTGTCCATGAACACGATGAAACGGTTCGAAGATGCGGGATCGCTCCTCGTGCGGAATGCCGCCGCCTTCGTCAGTTACGGTGATGCCGCTGGCACGGCCGACATGGACCGTTATCCTGCCGCGGCGGCCGCCATGCTGGATTGCGTTCTGCACGAGGTTGGTGACGGCTCGGCCGATGGCCACGCGATCGCCGAGAATTTCAACCACCTCCTCGTCCTTGACGAAACAGGGCTCATAGTTGGCGGCAATGGCGAGCGGCGCAAGCTCCGAAACGACATGCTGCGCGACATCGACGAGATCGATCGCAGCCGGCTCGAAACGGTGATTGAGGCGCTGAAGATCGAGGAATTGCTCGGCCAAGGTCGCAAGACGCACCGTATCCTCGAAGATCCGCTCTTTCAAAGGACCGGGCGGCAGCCCATCGAGGCGCGCCTGCAGGATCGCGACAGGGGTCCGCCATTCATGGGCAAGATGAGCAAAAAGGCGCTTCTGCCGCTCATAGCCTTCGTCCAGCCGGCCGAGTGCATCATTGACGGCTTCGACAAGCGGCAGGATCTCTTGCGGGACATCCTGGACCGGCAGCCGTGTACCCTGCCTGTTGATATCGATCTGCCCGGCGCGGGCAACAGCGGAATCGAGCGAGGAAAAAGCGCGGCGAACCACGAGCGGTGCGGCGACGATCGTTGCGATCGCCGTGACGACAAGAAGCGGCAGAAGGGCGCTGAAGAAGACCATGCCCGCTGCCTTGGCGACGCGAACGGTCGATACGCTGCCGTCTACGCCCGTGAGCACCTGCACTTCGCCGGCCGGAGACGCTACCCATCGGAGCCGCGCGGCAGGCACGGCACTTCCGCCGAGGTTGCTGCCGAAACGGGCCTGCCCGATGTCATCAAGCGCCCCGCCGATAGTCGCATAGGCTTTCGGCACGCTTCCATCGGCTATCATCGCACCATCGCGATCCCGCACGACGAACCAGAGACCGGGCCAATCATTGCGCCGCGCCGCAAGCGCCGGTGTTTCCTTCAGCACCAGAGCACCAATCCGATCGCGAGCCATCGACTGCGCGATTGCATCGATGGTTTCATCTTCCGGCTGGAGGGAGATGAAGCTTCCGGTCATCCACAGAGCGGCAACGATGAGGACCGCAAGGACGGTCAGAAATGCCGCCTGCAGGTGCGACAAGCGCAAGACGAGACGCCATCGCAAAGAAGGTTGGCTTCCGCTCATGATGTCAGTCTCATAAGATAGCCTATGCCGCGAACCGGATGAATTTCCAGACCGGCTTCCACGGAAGCGAGTTTGCGGCGCAGCCGGGAGACATGTGCATCCAGCGTGTTGGACTGGATATCGTCCGCAAAGCCGTAGACGGCCTCTTCCAGCGCGTGGCGCGGCACGGTACGCCCGATACGGCGCGCGAGTGCCTCGAAGACGAGCAGTTCGCGACGCGGCAGCTCAAACCGCTCCCCGCCGATCAGCACGTCATGACAGCCGAAATCATAGGACAATCTGCCGAAACTCACCATTTCGCTGCGCACATCACCCGGGCGGCGCAGGACGGCGCGCAATCGCGCCAGAAGCTCCTCCACGGCAAACGGCTTGACGAGATAGTCGTCGGCACCGGTATCAAGACCGTCAATGCGGTCATCGAGGTCGCCGCGCGCCGTCAATACGATCACCGGCGTTGCGATCCCCGCCGCACGCAGCTTCGGAATGATCGCCAAGCCATCGCCGTCCGGAACCTGACGATCGAGAAGAATGACACCATAGGGGAGATTTCTTGCGGCTTCCTCCGCATCGGCCAGCATCGACACATGATCGACAACGGCATCGCACGCCTGCAACGCGACGCTGAGCGCTGAAGCCATTTCCGGCTCGTCCTCAAGCAACAAAATCCGCAATGAACACCCCCGCCGGCAAAACGACTAGATTGCATAGGCGGATTGCGAGAACATTGCGACCCCTTGGGGGCAAGGCCCAATTATTCATTGGAGAATTCGCACCGCTACCGTGCTTAGGCAGAATACGTCCATACATTCCGGCTTCAGTGCCAGCAACATGGCAGAGAGAAGGCCTCGCGCCGTGCGGTGTCTACCGCCGAACACTCAATAGGTAAGCCGTAACGCACGAAATCGGCAAAGCGTCATGCGGACAGCTTGCCGTTCTCATGTGTTTGCGCAGCAGCAAAATCATGCCCGAGCCAATCAGGATCGAGCATGATAGGCTGTGAAGCATCTGCATGCATCAAGGCCACGTCATTTGAGGCGGGTCACATGCAGCGCCAGCAGATTGTGAAAGCTTTGCGTGTCCTCGCGCTCGGGGAGGCCGATATCGCGAAGCTGGTAGTTCGAAAGCTCGGATACCTGCTTGTAGGTCTGCCGCCGCCTCCAGGCGACAAGGAACAAGGCGCGCGCAGTCTTCCAAACGCCGAATTCCTGGTACAGTTCGTCGACCGTTGCCGTCAAGCTGTCGGCAACCATAAATTGTGAATGAGTCATCGTCTTTTCCTGGCGCAACGACGCAGCCAGGTCCTCTTGAAGCTTGACCGGCTTCAGGAGCGGATACGTCGAAGACGCACCAAATCATTCCTTCGGCAAGTCATATGGGTTTATATGGAAAACGCCCAAATGGCGGCAGACAAAGCCTTTTAGAGCTTTAGATCGAAGAATCGTCGCGCGGTCGCCCAGGCACACACCAAGGCCGTCGAGATCATTCCGCCGAAGGCGTATGGAAACATCTGTGTATGATTCATGTCACGCCTCCCTATTCGATTTGCGGATGAGCGTATCATACGCAAGATCCGCAAATCGGCAACCCCACAATTTCGAATTGCAGAAATCCGGCCTCATCTGTTGCATCAGCGCAACAGATGGGCGCTGCTTGGTGGCGGCGCCTTGAAGTTCGGCTAGAACGAATTGACGATGCCGCCGCCGGTACGCATCTGCTGAACCATGATATGGGCATGATAGTGCATGGCACATTTGATCGCGTAGATTTGCAGGATGATCGGGGAGCGGCGGCGGAGCAGAAGCTTGATAAACCGCTGGCGATAGACGGCACGCAGTTCCGCTTCCTTTACCCGGCGCATCAGTCTGACAAAGATGCCGGCCGCCTCCAGCGCCCATGTTGCATTGAGCGCAAGCAAACGTAAGGGATGGCGACGAAGATGCCGTAAGCGAGTGCTTTCCGGCTCGATATGGGCATCGATATAAAGCGCATCCAACCGGTCGAAATAGGCGGCCGGTTCATGCAGATCGCTGAGGACCGACAGATATCCGTCCCGCAATGTTTCCCGCGAGAGATTGAGCGGAATGACATTGGTGCCGAAGGCAGGCGGATCGTCGTGATCGAGCCTGCCTTCCTTGGCGAGACGCGTATAAAGCGGTGTCTTCGGGATGGCGGCCAGCATGCCGATCATCGCGTTGACGATGCGCGCATCCTTGATGAAGACCCGCTGCGCGTCGAAGATGGTCGCATCGTCGCTGTCGAAGCCCAGGATCATGCCGCACCAGACCTCCATGCCGGTCTGCTGGATCGTGTGGATTTTCTCCAGCATCGTTCCGCCTTTGCGCAGGTTCTGCAGCTTCTTGGTCTCGCGCAGCGCCTCCTCGTTCGGCGTCTCGATACCGATGAAGACAACGCGGATATTGGCGTCGACCATCAGCTGCATCAGCTCCGCATCGTCGGCCAGATCGATCGACGCCTCGGTCAGAAACGTCATCGGATAGTGATGGCGCTCCTGCCAGGCGACGACGTCGCGCAAGACTTCCTTGATGGCCTTCTTGTTGCCGATCAGATTATCGTCGACGATGAAGGCCGTATCCATTCCGGCCGCCAGCAAGGCCTCCATCTCGGCGATGACTTGGGCGCTGGTCTTGATGCGCGGTTTGCGGCCGAAAACCACGATGATATCGCAGAAATCGCAGGTGAAGGGACAGCCGCGCGAGAACTGGACGCTGCCGACGGCATATTCGTTCATCTTCAACAGATCGAAACGCGGCACCGGCACCTTGCTCATGTCCGTCTTGTCGGATTGTTCGTAGCGCCGGTCATGACGTCCCTGCTGCCACTCCTCCAGAAACTTCGGCCAGGTTTCTTCCGCCTCGCCGATAAAGGAGACATCGACGAGATTGCCGAAATAATCTTCCTTGACCGTGATCCAGGGACCGCCGACAACGGTGAAGCAATCGCGCCGCTTGAGCTCGGTCAGAATTTCCGTCATTCGGAAGCGCTGGACGATCATGCCCGTCAGCGCAACGATGTCGGCCCGCTCGCACAGACCATAGTCGATCGGTTCGATATTTTCATCCACCAGGGTAACGGTATGTTCCGCAGGCGTCAGCGCCGCCAGCAGCGGCAGGCAGGCCACCGGCAGGTTGGCCTTTGCGTCGAATAGCGGCAGAGCGTGTTCCATGCCCCAATAGGAGGTTTCGAAACGCGGATTGATGATGACGATATGAGCCATTGAATATGCCGCTCCACGACTTTGACGATCTGGTTCGGTATTGCTTTAAGCCTGCATGTCATTCCCGCCTGCCGGCACAGCCCGTCGGCCGCGAAGCAGGGTTCTTCAGCATCAAGGCGGCTGTCTTAGCAGCCCTATATGAGCCCAGAATTAAATTTGGAGGATCTACAAGCGGTGAAGTGCGGCGGTGCTCTCAGTGCGCGATACCTGACTGAACTCCCAAGCTCTCGCCACGGCACGGATGTTTGACGACATCATTGCGCGCTGGCGCTTCCCGGCGGCATCTTAAAGTTCCACCATAGTGCCTATCGAATTTTTTTTGAGCGGCAATGTCGAAATCGGCGAGAGGCGATCGTCTTTATTCCAGATACGCCGCGAAAGGCGACGATCCGGTCTTTCGGGGTTTGAGGTGAACCGGATAAAGGGAGTTGCGAAATGATATCGTCCTACCGTTGGGTCATCGTCGCCGCCGGCGCGCTGATGACCTGCGTTGCGCTCGGCGCAATGTTTTCCCTGGCGATCTTTCAGGTACCGATCGCGGCCGATACCGGCTGGTCGCATGCCGGCATCGCCACCGCCATGACGCTCAATTTCCTGACCATGGGCTTGGGTGCCTTTGCCTGGGGTGCGGCAAGCGATCGTTTCGGCATCCGCGTCGTGGTGGTAATCGGCGCTCTGCTGCTCGGGCTGGCGCTGGTCCTGGCGAGCCGAACCGGCTCGCTTCTTCAATTCCAGCTGACCTACGGCATTCTCGTCGGCCTTGCCGCCAGCGCCTTTTTCGCACCGATGATTGCCGCGACGACAGCCTGGTTCGACGAAGGCCGAAGCCTGGCCGTGTCGCTGGTATCGGCGGGCATGGGCGTCGCGCCGATGACGGTATCGCCTTTCGCCCGCTATCTGATCTCGGCCTATGACTGGCGCTTCGCCATGCTTGTCATCGGCATCATGGCGTGGGT
The DNA here is from genome assembly GCF_059803845.1 of Rhizobium sp. UFLA01-1127. NCBI lineage: Bacteria > Pseudomonadati > Pseudomonadota > Alphaproteobacteria > Hyphomicrobiales > Rhizobiaceae > Rhizobium > Rhizobium sp. UFLA01-1127. The sequence continues at coordinate 30,833 of NZ_JAUQTZ010000039.1, forward strand.
TCTGCTAATACCCGCGGCACTGTTCGTACGGCGGGCGCCTGTCCTTGCCGAAAGCTCGGGAGTAAACGGGCAGCGGCAGGAGCAGGATCTGCCGCTTGGCCGAATCTTCCGCTCGCCGCAGTTCCTTGTTCTCGGCGCGACCTTCTTTGCCTGCTGCGCGGCCCATTCCGGACCGATCTTCCACATGGTCAGTTACGCCACCATCTGCGGCGTGGGGCCGATGGCTGCCGTCAGCATCTATAGTGTCGAAGGGCTTGCCGGGCTTGGCGGCCGTCTTCTTTACGGAACCCTGGCCGACAGGCTCGGCGTAAAGCCGGTACTGGTTGCAGGCCTGCTGGTGCAGGCGGCAGCACTTGCCACCTATCTGCTGGTGAGCCAACTCGGCGAGTTCTATGCGCTGGCGGTCATCTTCGGAAGCGCCTATGGCGGCGTCATGCCGCTTTATGCCGTACTTGCGCGCGAATATTTCGGGCCACGCGTCATCGGCACCGTCTTCGGCGCGGCATCGATGCTGTCGAGCATCGGCATGGCGGCGGGACCTTTGATCGGCGGCTGGATATTCGACACCTTCGCCAATTATTCCTGGCTCTTCATCGGCTCGTCCATGGTCGGATTGGGGGCTGCCGCCATTGCCCTTGCCTTTCCGCCGATACGGCGCCTGCGGCTTCAGCCGGCGTGAAGCATATCGAAACTGGTTCCTGATGGCCCGGCTCGCGTCCGAGGCGGGCCGGCGGTCATGCCCTGTATGCGAGCCTGTTCCACAGGTTGCCCTTTAGAGCAATTCCAGGAAAAGTGCGCAGTGGTTTTCCGTCCGGAATCGTGTGAAAACAAAGAGATAGAGCGGTTCATAGATTCCGTGAAAAACTGAACCGCTCTAGAGCTTCGAACTCCACCGGTCGCGCCTGAACCATTTTATCCCTATCGACCAGCGTATTGTCGATCCAACCCGGATGACACATCAAAACCGCATTCTGCGGCAGTCCGCTTTGGAGCTGGCCGATAACCGTCAAGAAATCGCCGGGCCGGTTCCAATTGTAGAAACCGGCCAAGGGACCGCGTACGGGGAAACCGGCTGCCGTCATGCGGCGATCGAAACCGGTCGCGACCGTTTCGACGAAAGCGATCTTCGCCCTTATCCCGACACTTGTGCCCAACAGTATCGAGGGCGCTCCGCGCAGCCACGGTAGGTTGCCGTCACGTCGAAGCCTGTCGATGCGGGCTTCCAGCCAGCGGCGCACAACGGGCAGGAAATGCACATGCTGGTGCCCATCGATGAAGTCGGGAAGCCGCCCGATGCCATCAACGAAGCGCTCCAGCTGAGCATCGAGTTCCGCGTTGATCATCTCCTGATCGAGCTGGTGCAGGAGGCTTGCGGAGAGCAGCCGTGGCAGCGATGGCAATTTCTTATCCGCGCCCGGTCGGGAGAGCGGCGCAAAATCGGTCAGCGTCAGATGCAAGCCGATGTCGGCCCGGGACTCGGGGTTGAGCCGGCGAAGCAGCTGCGATTGCTCCGGCCATTCCGGGAAAAGCGTCATGCATCCGGTACCCGTCAGCCTGCCGCAACTTATCAGCTCCCTGATAGCGCCGCTGACGCCGGGGGAAAGGCCGTAGTCGTCGGCAATGACATTGATTTGCGGGATTTGCGGCGTCATCAAGCTGCGTCGTCCGATCGATGGATCCGCCGCACGATATAGAGCGGCCGATCCTTCACCTCGCCGATCGTCACCCAGACATATTCGCCAAGCAGACCGAGAAGAGCGAGATTGAAGCCGCCAAGCACGGAAATCGACGCCATCAGGCTCGGATAACCGGGCACATTGGTACCGAATAGCAAAGCCTCAACGATGATTTCGGCCCCGTAGAGCATGCCAAGAATGCCGATAATGACGCCAACGACCGACATGGAACGCAGTGGCAGCGACGAGAAGGACGTGATGCCTTCAAGTGAGAGGGCTGCCAAAGCTCGCTTTGACCATTTGGTATTGCCTGCCGCGCGCGGGGCGGGAACATAGGGTATGCCCTTCTGCCGGAACCCCATCCAGGCATAAAGCCCCTTGTTGAAGCGCCTCTTGTCGCGAATGCTCAAAAGAGCCGTCGCTGCCTGGCGGCGCATGATGCGAAAATCACCGGCATTCTCCGGCATGTCGAAGCGCTGGCCCGCATTGATCACCTTGTAGAAAAGCTTGCTCGCAAACGCCTTGGCCCAGGATTCGTCCCTTCGGTCGCTTCGCACGGAATAGACGACGTCGAGATCATCGTCTGCCATCAGGGTTGAGATCATCTCGATGCAGACCTCATAGGGATGCTGCAGATCGGCATCGACCATCAGAACAAAATCGCCCTTGCTTTCTTCAATGCCGGAGAAAAGCGCTATTTCCTTGCCAAAGTTCCGGCTGAGTTCGACAATCCGCCAATTGCCATCCAGGACCTCGCGATAGCGGCCGATGCTGTTATCCGTGCTGCCGTCGTCGACCAGCACAACCTCCAGATCGAGGCCAAAGCGGTTTTTGACATCGGTTGCTATTGCTTTCGTGAATTGCGCGAAAGCTTCAGCCGAGGCTTGCTCGTTCAGAAACGGTGCGACTAGGGATAAGACTGGCATTTGATACTCATATCGACAGAATAGATTCGTCCAATTTTGGATTGAACCCTTGCACATTTTGGTGAATTAAAACTGAGTTTTGCGGTAAATGCTTCCCGCATGCAGCCGCAAATCTTACAAAAGATATCGATGATGACGGATGCTTGAATAAACAATGGATTAAGGTAATCCGTTGCCGCATTTCGCCGCGGAGCATCGCTGCGGCGCCGAACTTGAGGGAATAGTCTTTGCCAACGGCTTTCAGCAGCATCTTCCAACGTCCCACGAATATTCTGTGGCTTCTCATTGCGTTGCAAATTTTCCTTCTAACGATCGTCCCGACCATATTCAGTTCTGCGCCCCCGCTCGACGTTGTCGAAGGCTGGACCTGGGCACCCCACTGGCTGATCGGCACGTACAAGCACCCGCCCGGGCCGGCCTGGTCGATCGAAATCATGCACTCCCTGATACCTGGCTATTTGCTGGGTCCCTATCTGCTGTCACAGATTGCCGTAGCCCTGACCTATCTCTTCGTCTATCTTACGGGTTGCGTCTTCATGAGCAGATGGCGTGCATTGGCCGGCACCCTGCTGCTGACCGGATCGCTATATTTCAACTACTTCTCCACGCAGTTTAATCATAATGTTCTGCAGCTGCCATTTTGGTCAGCGATCATTTTAGTTTTTGCACACATAACGAAAAGACCGGGAAAAACATCGCTCTGGATCATGCTGGGAGTGCTCGTCGGCGCGGGCATGTACGCCAAATATTCCGTCGGCGTCATCGCAACCACGGCAGCCATTGCCGGCTTCGTCTTTTCGGACGTCAGGGCACAGCTGAAGACACCGAGACCCTATATCGCGGTCGCGATCGCCGGGCTGATCTTCCTGCCGCATGTTCTATGGTTGTTTCAGACCGATTTCCTGACCTTCAAATATGTCTCAGATCGCACCTCTGGCCGCAGATTTGCCGAAGAGCCGCTCATATTCCTGCTCACCCAAATCCTAAACCAGATGCCCATGCTTCTCCTTTTGAGCTGCGTCGGCTTTTCGGCCTTCCGTAAGCCGCGCGACGGCAACACCCCGTCTGCGGCAAAACTGTTTCTCCAACTATTCACGTTTACCCCATTGGCAATGCTGGTCATTGGCGCACTCGCAACCGGAAAAGGGCTCGTCACCATGTGGGGATTGCCGATGTTCACCACCGTCGGACTCTGGCTGGTTGCCGAAATCGGCGGCGATTGGAGCGAGACCATGATCAAGCGCCTGACGGCCGGCGCTGTGGTGTGTGTTTCCCTCACCGCAGCCGTGTTTATCGGCGAAGCCGTCTGGTCGAAATCGCATAAACCGCAGAGAACATCCTGGCCGATGCAGGAACTTGCCGACAAGGCAAACGCCGTGTGGAAGACCGAAGTCGCCACGCCCTTGCAAATCACGGGAGGAACGATTTGGCTTGCCGGCCTGGTTTCACTCGGATTGCCGCAAAGGCCCGACGTTGCCGTCGATCGTGATCTCAGGCTTTCGCCGTGGGTTACGGCAAGCGACGTGGCGACCAAGGGCATGCTCTATATGTCTGATATCAAGGACGACCAGTTGCCGCCCTATTGCATCGCTCACGGGGCCAGCCACGAGATCCAGCTTTCGAACCGGCATATTCCGCCCCTATATGCCACGGCCTGCTATCCGGCTGATGCGTCTGCCCGGCAATAGGGCCTGCCGCTCAGAAGCGCTCGGCCCCGCACGGCGCATTGAGAAACGCCCGACATATCCGTATTTCTTGATGCCTACACACAGTTTTTCATAAGCGGCGGCAGTTGCAGCCATTGCAATTTTCAATTTTTGGCCAACACTCGCAAATGCATCAGGTGCGTGATCTCCTGGGGGAGGAAATCAGGAGAGCACCCACTGGCGCGACTTTCCGCGTACATCGGCGGGAAAGTCCTGCGTAATGTCATCATGGGGGACATGACACGGGTCTTTTGACCATGTCCCTGGTGCAATTGGGAGGATTGATTCATGGCAACTACGTCCGTAGCCGAGACGACGAGTCGAGGCATGACCAAGGAAGAGAAGAAGGTCATCTTCGCCTCTTCCCTGGGAACCGTGTTCGAATGGTACGATTTCTATCTTTATGGGTCTCTGGCCGCCTTCATCGGCGCGACCTTTTTCAGCGATTATCCGGAAGCAACCCGTAACATCTTCGCCTTGCTGGCCTTTGCCGCGGGTTTCCTTGTCCGGCCGTTCGGCGCACTGGTTTTCGGACGGATCGGCGACCTCGTCGGCCGCAAATATACCTTCCTCGTCACGATCCTGATCATGGGCCTGTCGACGTTTCTGGTCGGTGTCCTCCCAGGTTCGGCGAGCTGGGGTCTGGCCGCTCCGGTCATCCTGATTGCCCTGCGCATGCTGCAAGGCCTGGCGCTAGGTGGCGAATATGGTGGTGCCGCCACCTATGTCGCCGAACATGCGCCCGACAATAAGCGCGGCTACTACACGTCCTGGATCCAGACGACTGCGACGCTCGGGCTCTTCCTGTCGCTGATCATCATCCTCATCGTGCAGAATGCCGTCGGCAAGGATGCCTTTGCCACCTGGGGATGGCGCATTCCCTTCCTTCTCTCCTGCATTCTGCTCGCCATCTCCGTCTGGATCCGGCTGTCACTCAGTGAATCGCCGGCGTTCAAGAGGATGAAGGAAGAGGGCAAGGGCTCCAAAGCACCCCTTTCCGAGGCCTTCGGCCAGTGGAAGAATGCGAAGATCGCCCTAATCGCGCTGCTCGGCCTCACCGCCGGTCAGGCAGTCGTCTGGTATGCCGGTCAGTTCTATTCGCTGTTCTTCCTGCAGAACGTCCTGAAGGTCGATGGCCAATCGGTCAACATCATGATCGCGATCGCGCTTGTGATCGGCAGCGTGTTCTTCGTGGTTTTCGGCTGGCTGTCCGACAAGATCGGCCGCAAGCCGATCATCATGGCGGGCCTTGCGCTGGCGATCCTGACCTATTTCCCGCTGTTCAAAGCGCTGACCCATGCCGCAAACCCTGCGCTCGCCCAAGCGGAGCAGACCGTCCGGGCCACGGTGACGGCTGCTCCTGGCGACTGCACGTTCCAGTTCAATCCGGTCGGCACCGCCAAGTTCAACAATTCATGCGACATCGCCACATCCTTCCTGTCGAAGTCGTCCGTGCCCTATACGATCGTCGTAGGCCCAGCCGGGCAGCCGGCAACCGTCAAGCTCGGCGACGCGACCGTGACCTCCTACGACGCAACGGCGGCCGGAGCCGGTGCTGCGGCCAAGAGCGGCGCATTCACGCATGACATGAACCTCGCCTTGCAAAAGGCAGGTTTCCCGCTGGCGCGCGATCCTGCCAAGGTGCCGGACGCCAAGCTGGACGCCTTCATCGCCGCCAACCCCGAACTGGGGCTCAACGCGGCGACTGTTCGGGCGGGCGAAAAGACAGTGACACCCGTCGCCGATCTGGTGAAGGCGAAGCTTCTGACGGCGGATCAGGCTGGCGGCGCCACGGACATGCCAGTCTACACCATCGCCAACGGCGGCGTCTTCAAGATGGTTGCCGACCCCGCGGCCATCAATTGGCCGCTCACCATCCTGATCCTGACGATCCTCGTCATCTATGTGACCATGGTCTACGGCCCGATTGCCGCAATCCTGGTGGAGATGTTCCCGACCCGCATCCGCTATACAGGCATGTCGCTGCCCTATCATATCGGCAATGGCTGGTTCGGCGGTCTGCTTCCGGCAACGGTTTTCGCCATGAGCGCCGCCAAGGGCGATATTTACTATGGTCTCTGGTATCCGATCGCGATCGCGGCGATGACACTCGTCATTGGCCTTATCTTCGTTCGCGACACCAAGGGCGTCGATCTTCACACTATCAAATAGCCACATGAAGGCCCGGCGTTCAGATGCGGCACGCCGGGCCTTTCGTTGGTTTATCCTTAGCCCTTTCTGGCGAAACGCTGATCTCAGGTCCCGCAAAGGGCGTGCAGCAACAATAGTAGGGAAAAGAAAACCATGAGGCCGGCCAGGAGGTGCTGCAGGATCGACCAGATGCGGCGCGGCTTGGCCGAGTTGCAAGAGAAGCAAGATAGAGAACCGTGTCCATAAAGACTCCTGACGCAAACATCCGCATAAGCTGGACGAACGCCGTCGCAAGTGCGGAAATCCGGAATGTTGGAGCCTTTTTATTGTCTATAAATTTAATAGACAAAAGAAAAGCTTTTCCGGCTTCCCTGGCATTTCGGACAAATAAAAACCCATCCGTTGCGGGCAGGACATCGTCTGATCGATCTCGTGGTCTGCTCATTAAAACTGTCAATGAGCGCAAGCCGAAATCAAATGAAAATTTATTCTATAGAATAAATGAACAAAGCAAGGCCGATCCTTGTGATTGGGTGGCTGTGGCTTATGAGTCACGAACGATCACCGAACCCGCACCCATGACCTTGCTTGATGTTCGAAATCTCTCGCTTGCCTTCGGCTCGACGCGGGCCCTGGCGGATGCGTCCCTGACCATCGATCGCGGCGAGATCGTCGCACTGATGGGAGCCAATGGCGCCGGCAAGTCGACGCTGGTGAAGATTCTTTCCGGTATTCATCGTCCAGACGCGGGCCGTATCCTCTGGAATGGCAGTGACTATCGGGCCGACAGTCCGGCAGCGGCAAGCGCCCAGGGCATCGTGACCGTGCACCAGTCGACCGATGTCGTCGGTGTGCCCGGTCTTTCCGTGGCGGATGCCCTTTTGCTCAATCAATTCGTCGACGGGCGCCAACCCTTCTTTCTGTCGAAGCGTTCGCTGCGGCGGAAAGCGGAAGCCATTCTGTCGGAAGCCGGCTTCGATCTGCCGCTTGACCGGGATTTTGCCGAACTCGGCACGGCGGACAGGCAGATGGTCGCCATTGCCCGCGCCCTCTCCAACAAGGCGCAGTTGCTGATCCTGGACGAGCCGACGGCAAGCCTGTCCGCGCGCGAAACGGCCCGGCTCTACGATATCGTCCGCAAGCTGAAAACCCGTGGCCTGGGTATTCTCTATATCTCGCATCGAACAGGCGATCTCGATGCGCTTGCCGATCGCGCGGTCGTCCTGCGGGGCGGCCGCAATGTCGGTGCCTTTACCCGTCCCATCGATTTTGGCGCCGCCATTGAAACCATGATCGGGCGATCGATGACGGCAGCCCGTCCGCATCGCCGCGAGCAGTTCGACCGGACCATACTGGAACTTCGGGATGTCCGGCTGTTTGCCGACAGCCCGCCGATCGATCTTAAGCTCCATGCCGGCGAAGTCGTGGCGATTACCGGCGTTCTTGGAGCCGGCAAGAGCCGGCTTCTCTCGATCCTCTTCGGCCTCGAACGCTCCGCCGCGGGCACCGCACTTCTCGATGGCCTCCCCTTTCAGCCCGGCTCGCCTGCGGATGCGATCGCGCGCGGCGTCGTCATGGCTGCCGCCGATCGGCATCGCTCTTCGCTCATGCCTCCGGACTGGCCGGGAGAAAGCATTGCGGCGACGATCAGCCTGCCGCATCTGAAGCAATGGTATCCCTCCGGCTTCCTGTTTTCGCGACGAGAGGCTCGCGAGGGCGCAAAGGCCATCCGGCGCCTCGGCATAAAGGCGCCTGGCCCGGATGCATCCGTCTGGTCGCTTTCCGGCGGCAATCAGCAAAAGGTCGTGCTCGCACGCTGGGAGGCCGAGCCGAGCCGCCTGCTGCTGCTCGACGAACCCTTTCAGGGCGTCGACGTCGGCGCGCGCCAGGACATTATTGCCGCCATACGCGCCCATGGCGATCGCGCCACGCTGATCGCGACATCCGACCCCGAAGAGGCATTCGAAGTCGTCGACCGGGTTCTGGTGATGGAGGATCATGGCCTGAAGGATGGTGCCGATGCGAAGGCCATTGACCGGCAAAACGAGGAATATGCCTGATGAGCGAAGGAACCGCTGACATCCCCGAAGAGCGAAGGACGGCAGACGGCACGGTATCGCCGCAGGAACTCGTGCGGCGGGGAGCCGTATTTCTTCTTCTGTTTGCCCTCGTGATCATCTTCGGCTTCGCTCAGCCGGCCTTTATCAACATCAACAATTTGATGAGCATCCTGCAGGCCGTCTCTGTGGTCGCCATCATCGGCGCGGGCGTCACCGTGACGCTTGCCATCGGCGGCTTCGATCTGTCCGTCGGCGCTGTGGCTGCCTTCAGCGTCATGGCCGCAAGCTATGCCATGATCGTGCTCAATCTCGACGCCTATCAGACAGTGCCCCTGGTTCTTGCGTTCGGCGCAATCGTCGGGCTCGTCAATGCCTTGCTGATCGTCCGGTTGAAAGTGCCGGATCTGCTGGCAACCCTCGCCACCATGTTCCTCCTGACCGGCCTCCAGCTCATCCCGACGGCCGGTCGCTCGATCTCGGTGGGCCTCATCCTTCCAGATGGCACGACGGCGACGGGCAAGGTCGATACCGCCTTCCTGACGATTGGCCGCTCGAGCCTCTTCGGCACCATCCCCCTCCCCGTCATTCTCATGCTGATCGTCGCCTTCGTGCTTTACATCCTCACCGAGCGCACACGCCTTGGCCGCCTGCTTTATGCGACCGGCGGCAATGAAGCGGCAACACGGCTGGCCGGAGCCAACATCGCCCGCCTGAAGACCTTCGCCTATGTGCTGTCAGGCGTTCTCGCATCGCTTGGCGGCATCATCGTTGCCGCCCGTGTCGGCCGCGGCGATGTCTCCTCCGGCGCCTCGCTGCTGATGGACTCCGTCGCAGCCTCGCTCATCGGCTTTGCCGTGCTCGGACTGCGGCGGCCCAATGTTCTCGGGACGACGATCGGCGCGGTTTTCGTCGGCGTTCTTCTGAACGGGCTGACGATGCTGAACGCGCCTTATTATACGCAGGACTTCATCAAGGGTGCCGTTCTCGTCGGTGCGCTTGCACTGACCTATGGGATCGGCCGGAGCAGAAATTGATCTGCAAAAATTGAGAATAAACCACTCCCGAGTAGACATTCGAGCCGCTTGCCGATTGCAATGCGGCTCGAACCTCACTTCCCTTACAGCAGTTTTTCCAGCGTAATCGGCAGATCACGCACGCGCCGCCCGGTTGCATGAAACACCGCATTGGCGATCGCAGGCGCCACGCCGACGATGCCGACTTCGCCGACGCCCTTACCGCCGAGCGCCGAGGCATTGTGATCGGGCACGCCGACGGAGATCACCTGGATATCCGGGATGTCGGAGTTCGTCGGCACGAGATAGTCGCCCACATTGTTGTTGACGGTTCGTCCGTTGCGCGGATCGACCAATCCTTCCTCCAGAAGAGCCTGGCCGATGCCCATGATGATGCCGCCACGCCACTGGCTCTCGACCAGTCTGGGATTGTAAAGGCGGCCGCAATCGAAGGCGGAGACCATACGGGAGACGCGCACCGTGCCGAAATCCTCGTCGATCCGCACTTCGGCAAAATGGGCACACCAGCTATGCATGGAATAATCGCCCATGGTCGGCCCCTGAACTCTAGCCATGGTGGTCCAGGCCTGAAGCTGCTCCTGTGCATTCGTGCCGTCAGGCAAGGTGTTGCGCCGGACTTCGATCTCCTCGCGCTTTAGCGCTGACATCAGTTCGGCCAGCGTCAGCGACGGTGCCTCGCCGCGGGGGGCCGCGATGCGCCCCTCGGCGAAATTCAGCGTATTCGCCCCCGTCTCGCGGAATGGTGAATTGCCGTCGCTGAGAGCAAGGCCGATGAGTTCGTCGCGGGCCGCGACCGCAGCCTTGTGCACGGCTCCCATGATCGAGCCGGCGAGCATCGAGCCGCCGGCGATCGCCGAGCCCGGTAGGCGCGAATCGCCGAGATGGACGTCCACCTGATCGACCGGAATGCCGAAGACTTCCGCGGCGCCTTGCGCAAGGATCGTATAGGTCCCTTGCCCCATGTCGATGGCGCCGCTGACGACCTCCACCCGACCGTTGGCAAGGATGCGGATCATAGCTTCGCTCGGGGCACGGATGACGGGGAACGTGCCGCAGCCGATGCCCCAGCCGATCAGCGTCTTGCCGTCACGCATCGAGCGCGGCGCGTGGCTGCGCTTCGACCAGCCAAAGGCTTCGGCCCCTTCCGTCAGCGCCTCGCGCAGCCAGCGCGTCGACCATGGCTTGCCGGACTGGTAGTCGTGATCGGCATAGTTCTTCAGTCTGAGCTCGAGCGGGTCCATGCCGAGCTTGTAGGCCAGCTCCTCGATCGCACATTCGATGCCGTAGGCGCTCGGGTTCTTGCCCGGACCGCGCAGGGCGCCTGGTGTCACGCTGTTGACTGGCACGACGCGATGCTGCGAGGAGAAATTCTCGACCTTGTAGAGGATCGACGTTGCCGCCCCCGTCTGTTCCGGCCAGTCCGCATCGAGCGAGGTTTCGCTGGCGCCGCGATGGACGATCGCCTGGAGGATACCGTCCTGCGTCGCGCCAAGCGCAATCTTCTGTCTGGTTGCAGCGCGCCCGCCATAGCTCGTGAAATTCTGCGGGCGGGTGACCGCGAGTTTCACCGGCCGGCCGAGCTTTCTGGCGGCCGCGACAGCCACCGCGCCATAGGCAAGCGGCTGCCCCTTGGAGCCGAAGCCACCGCCGATAAAGGGCGAGATGATCCTGACATTGTCATAGGGCATGTCGAACCATTCGGAATACATGCGCGCCATGCCATGCGACCATTGGCTGGGTTCCCAGATGGTCAGCTGGTCGCCATCCCATTTCGCCGTCAGCCCGTGCGGCTCCATCGCGACGTGATATTCGCGCGGCGTCGAATATTCCGCTTCGATCCTCACCGCGGATGCGGCAAGAGCTGCCTCGGCATCACCCCAGGCGATCGAAAGCGGCTCCATGAGCTTACCCTCGCCGGCATTCGGGTCGTTGAGGTCGGCGACATGCCTGCTCTCTTCATAGGTGATGCGCACCAGCCTGGCAGCCTCCGTCGCCAGTTCGCGGCTTTCGGCGACAACGGCTGCGATCGATTGCCCGTTGAAACGCACCTCGCGCGGCAGCGGATAATAAGGGCCGTCGGCGGGCTTGTTGCCGCCCCAGTCAGCCGAAAGCTTGAGACCGAGATCGTCCTCCGGCGTCAGCACCAGCAGTACGCCGGGCATCGCAAGCGCTGCCGAAGCATCGACCTTGACGACACGGCCAGCCGGAATCGTGCTCTGGATGAGAACGGCATAGGCGAGATTTTCGACCGGATATTCCAGCGCGTAGGTCGCAGCCCCCGTCACCTTCATATTGCCTTCGAAGCGCGACTGACGACCGCCGACGGTACCGTCGGACGCGTCACCATGTTTGCGGGGTTCCATCATGGTCATGCAAGACCTCCCATCTTCAGAATGGCGCGGGCGATGACGCGCGGCGCAAGTTCGATCTTGTAGCGGTTGCCGCCATGCGCGACGGCACCCTCCATGGCGAGACGGCTAGCCTTTTCGACCTCCTCCGGAACGAGCGCCTTGCCGATCAATGCCTGCTCGACGACACGCGCTCGCCAGGGCTTGGTCGCGACGCCGCCGATGGCCACGCGAATATCGCGCACTGTCCTGCCGTCGGCTTCCAGCTCTAGGCCAACAGCGGCACTCGCGGCAGCAAATTCGTAGGACTGTCGGTCGCGGACCTTGATGTAGGTGGAGTTCCGAGCAGCGGCGGAGCCAGGAATGGTAATGGCGGTAATGATTTCGCCGCTCTGCAGGGCGGTCTCCCTATCCGGTGTGTCACCGGGAAGGAGGAAGAAATCGTCGATGGCAACCTTGCGGCCATCCGTCTCGACTACGGCGTCAAACGCGACCAGGGCAACCGCCAGATCGCCGGGATAGGAGGCGATGCAAGCTTCGCTGGTTCCAAGCACGGCGTGATTGCGCGTCATACCGCCGATCGCCGAACAGCCCGAGCCGGGGGCACGCTTGTTGCAGGCTGCAAAGGCGCCGGGGTCGCGGAAATAGGAACAACGCGTCCGCTGCAGGAGGTTGCCGCCGATGGTCGCCATGTTGCGAAGCTGTGCGGAGGCGGCCAGGGACAGGGATTCGGAAACCGCCGGGAAAGCTGCGCGAATATCCTTGTGGTCGGCAACCTCGCTCATCCTGGCGAGCGCGCCGATCCGGGCGCCGACTGCGTCGACCGTGATGCCGCTCATGCCGGAGAGATGAGTGATATCGATAACCTTATCGGGCTCACCCACGCCGCATTTGGCGAGATCGAGCAGTGTCGTGCCGCCGGCAAGCAGCATGGCGCCGGCCTGTTGCGCCGCCTGAGCGGCTTCGGCTGTCGATGTGGCGCGCAGATAGGAGAAGTTTCGCATCATGCGACCTCCGCAGCCTGGCGCACCGCCGCAACGATGCTGTTATAGGCTCCGCACCGACAGAGATTGCCGGACATATATTCGCGGATCTCCGCATCGGAACCTGCATGCCCTTCGCGGATGCAGGCGACGGCCGACATGATCTGGCCCGGCGTGCAATAGCCGCACTGGAAGGCGTCCTGCTCGATGAAGGCAGCCTGTACCGGATGCAGGTCGCCGGCCTCGCTCGCCAGCCCCTCGATCGTCGTGATCTCGCGACCTTCGGCCTGCGCGGCAAGCGTCAGACAAGATAGCACGCGCTTACCGTCGACATGACAGGTGCAGGCGCCGCACTGGCCCTGGTCGCAGCCCTTCTTGGTGCCGGTGAGCGAGAGATGCTCGCGCAACGCATCGAGAAGCGTCACACGCGGCTCGATATCGAGTTCGTGGCGCTGCCCGTTAATGTCGAGCGCGATATGGATGGTTCGTGTCATGATAAGCTCCTGCCATCGTCACGAAGATGAGACCTACGGAATCGAATAGAATCTGTCCGTCGGCCTACCGTTGCTATAGTTTCTTTCAGGAAGACGGAGCCGATGGAATTCTGGCGTCATGGTCGGCTCTCGTCTGAATTAGGAAGCAAGGGCGCCACGAATAAACGGAGGCGCCTCCGTTTAAATTAATGCCTGGCTTGTTTTCGTCAAGTCCTGGCAAACGGGCAAATCTAGCTTTGAACCGACCGAGATGGAGGATGGGAGAAGAGGTGGAAGCCGAAAGAGCCTCTGCTATTTGTCCTCAATCGCCGCCGCTGCGTACCGATGGGATCGAAAAGACCGATCAACATCCATCTGCGGTGCGTGAAATCACTTGAAAAATGAATCGCATCCCTATTATGCTCAAACTGAGCAATAGTGGCGCAAGCCCCGGATCTTCTTTTGATTCACCAACCTGCTGTTATCGCTTAGCTGCTTTTGAATCGGGCTTTCAGCAGTAGGCTCCGCTTATCCTGAATTCGCTCAAGGAGGATTTTCCATGATTCATGAAATGCGCATCTATACTTGCTTGCCGGGCAAGCTGCCAGCCCTCAAGGAGCGTTTCGAAACGGCGACGCTGGCGATCTGGGACCGGCTCGGCATCCGCCCCCTCGGTTTCTGGACGACCATGATCGGGCCTTCCAGCAACGACCTCGTCTATTTCCTCGAATGGCAATCGCTGGAGGAGCGCGAGCGGAAATGGGCGGAGTTCGTGGCTGATCCGGCCTGGAAGGAGGCTAGCGCAAAGAGCGAGGCGGCAGGCCCGATCATTGCCAACATCGCCAGTTCGATCCTGCAGCCGACTGGATTCTTTCGCCCTCTTATCTCCGTCGAGGTCGATGGCTGAAGACGGATGGAAGAGCGGCTTCGAAGTGAACCACAGCACGATCAGCCGCTATGTCCTCGCCGATGCGCCGATGATCGAGAAGCGGTTGCGCCAGTTTCGCCGATCCCATTGCAGTTCGGTCCGGATCGATGAGACCTGCGTCGAGATCCGCGGCAAGTGGCGCTATCGCTCGCTATTGAGGGATGGTGCAGCCATGGCCGGAGAACCAGAAAGCCGGGACAGGCCCGGCTTCCAGCTTAGAAAGCTATCTTTTTGGCAGGCGTGGCTGCCGCTTTCCAGTCGGCCGTTCTGGTCGCCGCCATTGTCGGCGGCCGGTTCCCGTTCTTTGTCCAAGCCGTCACAAGAGCCTAATAGACCTGTGATAAGTCCACCGGAATTCCGGACAATGCCAAACCTTTTGAACCAGAGAAGTTTCCTGTCATGACATACTCGCGCCGCGTCACAGCTCTTGCCGTATCCTTCCTTCCCCTCCTCTTTGCGCCGGCCTTTGCCGACTCCGACGTGCTGTGGAAGATCGTTCACGACAAATGCGTGGTGCAGACCGCGCCCTGCCTCTCGGTAAATACGACCGAGCACTACGCGATGCTGAAGGATCTGCGGGGCGTTGCGCAAGTTCTGCTCATTCCGATCGACAAGATCACGGGCATGGAGAGCGCGGCACTCCTCGATCCTGCAACGCATAATTTCTTTGCCGACGCTTGGGCCGAGCGGGGCGATGTCGATGCTCGGCTGCCGCACGCGCTCCCGCGTGACGGCCTCAGCCTGGCCGTCAACGCGCAGCAGGCGCGCTCGCAGAACCAATTGCATATCCACGTCGATTGCCTGGGCGCCGATGCGCGGGCCGCGCTCAAGGCCGATGCCGACACGATCGGTGTCGATTGGGCACCTCTTCCTGATACCATCGCCGGCCATAAATTCACGGCGGTCCGGGTCAAGGGCGAGACATTGGGCGACTTCAATCCGTTCCTGGCGCTTGCCAAGACGTTGAAGGACCCGGCGAAGGAAATGGGCGATCACAATCTCGTGGTTGTCGGCGCCGATTTCGCCGACGGTCCCGGCTTCATCGTCCTCACCGATGTCGCAGCGCCCGGCATGGGCGGCGAGGACGTGCAGGACCATAGCTGCGCGATTACACATTAGAAACAGGAAGTTACGGCGCGGCTCGAAGACTGCATCGCCGCCCCGTCGGCCGGCGGGGACCTTGCTTCAGCGATCGAAATGAGCTGAAAGCCGATTTATGAATCTGGCTTCTAACGTCTATCGCGATTCACCTACTAATCTTTTTGATGCGGTCGGTTCAGTGTTATGGTCCGGGTTGTGAGCCTGAGCTATGCGTCGTCCGATTGTCCAGCATTCAGATCATCGCGTAGCGCCGGGCATCGAAGGCTCGCCATCGAAAGCCTCAGGAGGCGCCTCGTGAATCTTCAGATCAATAATCAATCCTACCAAGTCAATTCGGACGGAGACACGCCGCTCCTCTGGATCATCCGTGACGAGCTGGCCATGACCGGTACGAAATATGGTTGCGGGCTGGCACAATGCGGTGCCTGCTCGGTCCTCGTCGATGGAGAAGTCGTGCGCTCATGCGTAACGCCGCTCGACAGCGTCGCCGGCCGCCAGATCACGACGATCGAGGCGATCGAAGCCGACCCTATCGGCAAGCGCGTGGTCGCCGCCTGGATCAAGCATCAGGTTCCGCAATGCGGCTACTGCCAATCGGGGCAGATCGTTGCCGCGACCGCGCTCCTCAAGCAAACGCCCAATCCCTCCGATGACGAAATCGCCGCGGCGATGATCAATCTCTGTCGATGCGGAACCTACAACGCGATCAAGGCGGCGGTCAAAGATCTCTCCTCGAAAGAAGGAGAAACGCTGTGACCGAAGCCAGCCGCAACCTTGTCCCCGAAAATGAATTCCCCATCGGATCTCCGGTCAATATCTCGCGCCGGCACTTTCTCCTGACCTCGGCCGGTGCCGCAGCCGGCGCATTCGTCCTCGGTTTCGGCGTGCCAGTCGGCTCCGCACGAGCCCAGCAGGCGGCAAACCCAATGCCTCCAGGCACCCGCGTTCCGGCATTCCTCGAAATCCGCCCGGACGGCACCATCCGTTTCATGAGCCCCTTCGTCGAAGGCGGTCAGGGCGTCTTCACGGCGATGGCCCAGATCGTCGGCGAGGAGCTTGATGCCGATCCTAAAACCTTCGTCGTCGAAAATGCACCGACGGGCAGCGACTATCTCGTCGTGCACGGCAAGATGCGCATTACCGGCGGCAGCATGTCGGTACGCACAAGCTACGAGACCATGCGCAGGCTGGGCGCGCTGGCGCGCAACATGATCCTGCAGGCGGCTGCAAAGCGCCTCAACGCACCCATCGCCGAGCTGACCACCGAGCCCGGCCGCGTGATCCATGCCGCATCGGGGCGGAGCCTCGCCTATGGCGATGTTGCTGCCGAGGCACTGGATCTGCCGGTTCCCGCCCCCGAAAGCGTGACACTCCGCGACCCGAGCAAATTCCGCTGGATCGGCAAACCGGTCGAACGGCTCGATATCCATGACAAATCGACGGGCAAGGCGGTCTACGCAATCGATTGCAAGGTTGACGGCATGCTGCATGCCGCCGTCCAGCATGCGCCGCGCCTGGGTCTCACGATCGGCAGAATCCGTAACGAGGACCAGCTCAAGGCAATGCCGGGCGTCCATTCCGTCCATAGCCTGCCCGGCGCCGTTGCCGTCGTTGCCGAACGCTGGTGGAATGCCAAGCGCGCAGCCGAGGCGGCCCAAGTCGATTGGCGCGAACCGGGTCCCGATGCCAATGCCGCCCTCCGCTATATGCCCGCGGATTTCGCGACCTCGGCCTTCAACGACAAGCTCGCCAACGAGCCGGGAAACGGCAAGGAAGCGGAGAATGTCGGCGATATCGCCAAAGCGTTCGAAGGTGCGAAGACCGTCGTTTCGGCGACCTACAGGAGCCAATATCTGCGTCACGCGCAGCTGGAGCCGCCATCCACCCTGGCCCGGTTCAATCCGGACGGCAGTCTCGAAGTCTGGCTGCCCAATCAGGCACCCGAGCAATTCCAGGCCGACATTGCCAAGCTGACGGGGCTCGATCCATCGAAGGTGAAGCTCTACAGCCCCATCCTGGGCGGCTTCTTCGGGCGACACTTCCTCTATCCGTCCGCCAATCCCTATCCGCAAGCCATCCAGCTTGCAAAGGAGGTCGGGCGGCCGGTGAAGCTCATCTGGAGCCGCGAGGAGGAATTTCTGCGCGACCCCATGCGCCCGATGGCGGCCGTGCGCTTTCGCGGCGCCCTCGATGCCAGCGGCATGCCCGTCGCGCTCGAGGCAATCAGTGCATGCGAAGGACCGACCGAAAGCGTTTTCGGTCACAAGGAGGATTCGCTCGATCCAACCGCTCTTGAGGGTCTGACCGGCAAATCCTACGCCATCCCGAACTACCGCATCGCCCAGATCTATGTGAAAAACCCGGCGACGCTCGCCTATTGGCGCTCGGTGGGCAACTCCATGAACGACTTTTTCTATGAGACGTTCATGGACGAGCTGGCCGACAAGGGCGGGCAAGACCCTTATGAGCTGCGGCTCAAGCTGCTGCAGAAGAACGAGCGGCTGAGCAACCTGTTGAAGGCAGCTGGCGATCTCTCCGGCGGCTGGAAGCGCGGTCCCTTCACCGCGGACGACGGTTCGCGGCGGGCACGCGGCGTGGCCATGGCCTCTCCGTTCGGCAGCCATACGGCGGCGATTGCCGAAGTCTCCATCCGCAACGGTCAGGTCGTCGTGCACGATGTCTGGGAAGCGATCGATCCCGGCAGCATCGTCAATCCGGCGATCATCGAAGCACAGGTCAATTCGGCGACAGCACTCGGAATGTCGCAGGTGCTGATGGAGGAAGCCGTCTACAAGAACGGCGAGCCGGTCGCCCGCAATTACGACCTTTATCCGATCCTGCCGCCGGACCGCATGGCCCGCGTCCACGTCCGCATCGTCGAAAGCGGCGCCGAGATGGGCGGTATCGGCGAGCCGGGACTCCCGGCCATCCCGCCGGCGGTCGCCAATGCGGTGTCCACGCTGACGGGCAAGCGAATACGCAGCATGCCTCTCTCCAATTACACCTTTGAAAGCTAAGGCGCAGCTTACCCTGCGCCAAGTACAGCTCCGGCTCTCGACCCATTTCTGGTCCGAGAGCCGGTTTTGTCGATTCCCCCATTAGCCGCCTACGAAATCCCGAAGCAAAGATGTGAGGGCACACCCTTGAAGAAATTTCTTCTGGTTCTTCTTTTGATTGTCGTGCTTGTGGCCGGCGGTATCGCGTGGTTCGTCACGCGCACGCCGGCATCTCCCTTCGACAATGTCGCCGCGGCGCAGGCTCCCTCGGAGGACATGCTGCAGCACGGTGAGTATGTCGCACGGCTCGGCGACTGCGTCGCCTGCCACAGCACGCCGAAGAGCGCCCCCTTCGCCGGCGGCCTCGAAATGGGGACGCCGCTCGGCTCGATCTTCACGACCAACATCACTCCAGACAAGGAAACGGGTATCGGCAACTATACGCTGGCCGATTTCGACCGCGCCGTCCGCCAGGGCGTTGCGCGAGACGGACACCGCCTCTATCCGGCAATG